>NZ_BDUF01000127.1 GCF_002335525.1 Effusibacillus lacus | reverse complement strand
CTCCCACCTATCCTGTACATGATGTACCCATCTCCCATATCAAGCTGCAGTCAAGCTCCACGGGGTCTTTCCGTCTTGCCGCGGGTAACCTGCATCTTCACAGGTATTACAATTTCACCGGGTCTCTCGTTGAGACAGCGCCCAAGTCGTTACGCCATTCGTGCGGGTCAGAACTTACCTGACAAGGAATTTCGCTACCTTAGGACCGTTATAGTTACGGCCGCCGTTTACTGGGGCTTCGGTTCAAAGCTTCGCATCCGAAGACACTTACCTCTCCCCTTAACCTTCCAGCACCGGGCAGGCGTCAGCCCCTATACGTCGCCTTTCGGCTTAGCAGAGACCTGTGTTTTTGCTAAACAGTCGCTTGGGCCTTTTCACTGCGGCTCCCTCGGGCTCATCACCCTACCGGAGCGCCCCTTCTCCCGAAGTTACGGGGCCATTTTGCCGAGTTCCTTAACGAGAGTTCTCCCGAGCACCTGAGGATTCTCTCCTCGCCTACCTGTGTCGGTTTGCGGTACGGGCACCGGC
>NZ_BDUF01000125.1 GCF_002335525.1 Effusibacillus lacus | reverse complement strand
CTAGTTGCTGCGGGGGTCAAGAGACAAAAACAACGCCGTCGTCCGAAATTGCACAGTCCCCGTGCTCGAAAACCCCAAGCCGGCATGCTGTGGCAAATTGATGCCAGTAAACATGACTGGTTAGAAGGCAGATCTCCAGCTTTTGCTCTATTGGCAGCCATTGATGACGCAACCGGGCTCGTCGTAGGTGCCGTTTTCCGCTCTGAAGAGACAACCGAAGGATACTTTGAAGTCATGCGGCAAGGAATTCGAACCTATGGGATTCCTGCTGCTCTATACAGCGACCGCCATTCAATCTTTAAGTCTCGAAACGAAAAGGCAACGATTGAGCAGGAATTGGCAGGAGAAGAAGCTCCTTTGTCTAACTTTGGACAGGCGATGCGAGATCTTGGAATTAGTCACCCAAAAGCTCGTTCGCCTCAGGCAAAAGGCCGTATTGAAAGACTCTGGGGTACCCTGCAAGACCGCTTACTCGTAGAACTCCGGATTCTTGGAGTTACCTCATTAGAAGAGGCAAATCGGGTTTTGCCACAACTTATTGCAAAGCACAACAAACGTTTTGCTGTCAAACCGGAACAAACGGAATCCATGTACCGGAAGCTCGATACAAACCTGGATCTCGTGTTCTGTATGCGAGAGATGCGCTCTGTAGGCCCCGGGCAAACGATCTCCTACGGCGGTAAGATTTACACCCTGCAAACCTCTTCTACAAGGCAAACCATTCCGCCTAAGACCCGCATAGAAGTCCGCCTAAACATGAAAGGGAAACTGTTTGCCTGGTACCAAGGGCAAGCACTAGGACTTAAAGAAGCGGAAAAACCAAAGCAAGCAAAGCCAACTCCAGAAAAGAAAAAAGCGGATCTTGCGCCACCACACAAGCCCGCTGCGAACCACCCCTGGAGAGTCTGGAGAGGTCCGAAAGAGCTCAATAGAGCTCTACAAAAGCAAGACTAGCATAGCAAAATTAAGAACTTCTTGAAACCCCTTCGTATGAAACGAGGGGGGAACTAAAAAGTGACATTTTCATAGAACAGTTAAGGTGACATTTTCACTGAATCTTGACA
>NZ_BDUF01000124.1 GCF_002335525.1 Effusibacillus lacus | reverse complement strand
ACATCTAAGTACCCTGAGGAACAGAAAACAACAGTGATTCCGTCAGTAGCGGCGAGCGAACGCGGAGAAGCCCAAACCGGTTGTGCATGCACAATCGGGGTTGCGGGGCGTCTCATAGGGAGTTACAAATTCTCGTTGTAGGAGAAGCGACTTGGAACGGTCCACCGTAGAGGGTGAGAGTCCCGTATCCGAAACGGCGAGAACTCCGAGACCCACCCCAAGTACCGCGGGACACGAGGAATCCCGTGGGAATCCGGCAGGA
>NZ_BDUF01000123.1 GCF_002335525.1 Effusibacillus lacus | reverse complement strand
AGCAGATCCAAAGTAGTTATAAATGGCGTGCCCTGAGAGATTCGAACTCCCGACCTTTTGATTCGTAGTCAAACGCTCTATCCGGCTGAGCTAAGGGCACAAATCACTCCACGAAGTGACGTAAACATTTGCAGCAAATTCCGGGTACTTCGTGGGAACCCCGAAATTCACAAGTGGTGCGACCGAGTGGACTTGAACCACCACGGGATATCCCACACGCCCCTCAAACGTGCGCGTCTGCCGATTCCGCCACGGTCGCATTTCGGGAGGGCGTGCGGCCAATAACCACATCGCCCATCGATGGAGCGGAAGACGGGGATCGAACCCGCGGCCCTCGCCTTGGCAAGGCGATGCTCTACCGCTGAGCTACTTCCGCACGACACCCC
>NZ_BDUF01000122.1 GCF_002335525.1 Effusibacillus lacus | reverse complement strand
GTCTCGGAGTTCTCGCCGTTTCGGATACGGGACTCTCACCCTCTTTGGTGGACCGTTCCAAGTCGCTTCTCCTACGACGAGAATTTGTAACTCCCTATGAGACGCCCCGCAACCCCGGTTGTGCATGCACAACCGGTTTGGGCTTCTCCGCGTTCGCTCGCCGCTACTGACGGAATCACTGTTGTTTTCTGTTCCTCAGGGTACTTAGATGT
>NZ_BDUF01000121.1 GCF_002335525.1 Effusibacillus lacus | reverse complement strand
GTTTAAGGGCTTCTGACCCGTGACACCCCCATCATACCGAGGCGTTTCCTGTTTTGGCAAAGGTGAAATCTTAACACCTACAGGAATGTTTATTGAAAAAAATGACCTCTGGGAGAGAACAATAACGGATCGAAAATCAGTTATTTCGCCGATCCATTGGGGCAGAGGATCAGAAACGGGTGCCAACAGGGTCAAACACTACAGCAGAAAATTCTTCCCCTCCAAATTTGGTCGGTACGTGCGAATTCGAGTCTGACCGCTTGCGGGCACCAGCCACTTTTTTGCAACCAGACTATGAAGCAGCTTCCGCGCAAATCGGTTCTCAACTCCCAATTGCCTGCAAACATCGCCCGGTGTTATGGGTCGGCAGAGTCGAAGCGCCATTCGCATGACCTCTTTTTCCATATAAGTGGCTTCTTCCAAATTGCGCTCCTCGCCAAGCCATCTTCCCATCAACTGCTGAATCATCTGTTGGCACACCCGGGGTTTTTCGTTTACATCGTCATAGGTAAAGCGTATCACCTTCCATCCGTCGATAATTAAGTGGTTTTGCCTGAGCAAATGATCCGAATACTGCCAGCGGCTTAGATTGCGCAAATGCGGACCGAACCCGTCGATTTCGAAAGCCACTTGAAAATGCGGACGGATATAAGCAAAATCAATGTACCGATACCCATCCCTAAAGTCATGCACCTCGTATTCCGGATGCAAGTAGTTGAATTGTCCGAAAGCGGGCCACCAAACTTGTTCCAGAAAGAGCTTCTCCGCGTGACCATGCCCTTCTTTTAACCTCCGTAACCGTTCGCCCTTCCGCCTTTTCAGATGTGTGGCAATGAATTCTTTATAAGCTGCTTGAAAGTCCATGGAATAAACCTCCTTAGATTCCTGCTGCACCTGATGTTCACTCATAGATAGAGATGCTTCCGATTATCCAGGCTGCACAATTGGCTCATACAAAAATATTATACCATATTATTGTTTTATGACGCAAAAGTTTCACTCACTTTACAAATAACAGATTTTCAGGCGCTTATTTTCAGGAGGAACAGCCGTTTTTGTTGGATAACGGACTGAAAGGTACTTATCAGCACCTTACAAGGTTTGCGGGCAGCTGGGAGTCTACAATAGGAGCATGAGGATCCTTTATTTGAAAAAAAGGGCCTGGTCGTCAGAAAATAAGAGCCTCAGAATCCGTTATTTGGGTGCAGATCCGGAGTCGGAAGGGGGGATACCCAGCCAGGAAGCAAAAATAAAATTCAGGTCCCCAGTCGGGAAATTTTCCCGATCAGGAACCTGATGCTGTATGCCGTTCATTTGACTACTGCTGCTCGGCCTTCAGCTGCTGCAGTAGGGATTCCGGCTTCTTCCCGATCGTTACGTGGTCTTTGTTCTGGGAGGCGAAGCGGATCGAGGCGATGGACAGAACGGTGCCCACATCGTCCACCGCGCTGGTCGATTGGATGTCAATCTGACGGATATACCGGTGTTCTTTGTCAATATAGATGGTGTAAAGGCTCGGAATCTTCTTCCCCTGGGGGGCAGCTAGCTGGCCGGCTTGGGTAGCTGCTTGGCCAGCTTGATTACCTGCCTGGTTACCTTCTTGGCCAGCCTGATTACCTGCCTGGGTACCGGCCTGGGAAGCTGGAAGCCCGGCCAATTCCACCGCGTCCGCCTCAAACTGGTAGAGCTCCGTGTCGTTGTGGGTCAGAATGGAGATGTCCCCGAACCGGTAGACCGTTGGGGGCTGCAGCTTTCCGAGACGCTCCAATCCTCCCCAGGTGTCAGGCAGCTTGACCCGATCAATCTTCCGCCACACACCTTCCTCCCGGAAGTAGGAAGAATCGGCATCCTGATACAGATAATAGGAGCGTCCGTCGATCTTCTGCGACACATCAATCCGGTCCGGCAGGTTCACATATCCGTAGACGGTGGCCAGGTGGGTCCGGTTCTGTTCCCGGGTTTCCAGTTTTCCGTTGATCTCAAACTTCGTTACTTTTTTGCTCGCTTCCACCGCTTCCAGGATCTTGTTCCAGCCATCCGGATCAAGCTGCTTCTCCTTCTGCTCCACTTGAACATCCCTGGAGTCAGGAGCGGTGATCTGCGGGCTGCAACCTCCAACCAGGAGGGCCAGGGAGAGGGCCAGGGAAAGGGTCAAAGGATGGACCCAGGCCGGAAATAATTTACGCATGACGCTGCCCCCTTCTTTGCATCAATTGATAGCCGTATCCGCCGAGCACCAGAAGTCCGTAGACAGCCGCAAGCATGCTCATAACAGGCAGGGAGGTCGGCTTCAACACGTACAGGTGCGGTTCGCCCCAATACCCGGCCACCCAAGTGTCCTTGTCCAGTTCAAACGGGAACAGCAGGTTCGACTTGAAGACGCGCCACTCCCGCACAAGCTCCCCGTTCTCCCAGGTATATCCGGTCAGATAGCGGGTTGGCACATCCCGCACAAGACTCGGGTCCTGGGTCACGATCAAAGGCTTCTGCCCATCCCGCTGCTGAACAAACTCAAAGCGGAAGGAATCTTTGCCGCTCTCCCAAATCACCTCGAAGGCCGGGGCCTGGTGTGAAGCCTGAGCACCCGAAAACGCACCTTGACCGGACGAGTTCGAATCTTGACCGGTCGGGGGCGTGCCAGAACCCGAGGCAGAGCCCGTACCCGAGCCGGTCCCATCCGCCTTCACCTTCAGAATCCGTGCCGGATTCGGCTGCGACCAGACCATGGATTTGTCCTGCTCATATCCGTTGATCAGCAGCTCGTCCAGCCCGTCACCATCAATATCACCGATCGCCAGATTGTTGATGATGGGCTGCTCCCAGGTTCCTTTATATACAGCTATCGGAGTCTCCGAGCGGATGACGCTGCCAGCCGCCGGTTCCTCCACCAACTGCAGCTCATTGTTGCGAAGCAACACCACTTGCTTTCCGCCACCCGGAAGAAACTTCCCAACCCCCACCACGGCAGCACCCGGATACTGGGGAGCACTGGTTTTGCCGACCGCACTCTCCCAATTTTTCCGGGATTCGGTCAAAGCCCGACCCGCCCGCTCATCCATGGCGGCTGTCACTGACAACGGGTTCAAGAAGCTCAGAAGCACATCCTTCGGATCGTCCACCGGAGCGAAGTGCTGTTTCACAACCTCTTGTTCCGTCGTAACGCCGGAACCCTTGTGCTTCTCTTTCTCCACAGACCAACTGGAGGAATAGTAGGGGAACCCCGCCAATCCGAAGGAAGTAAAGGGCAGCTGCGCCATTTCCATCTTCGTCGCGGTCCGTTTGGTATACCCGCCGTCTGTCAAGAAACGGAGCACATCCACGTGTTCCAACTGCTTCTTCGACAGTTCGGCTGCCGCCTGCGGGTCCTTCTTCCCCTTCGGGTCGGCCGCTTTGATCTCGTCAGTGGTCAGCTTCCGCAAATCGCCCAGCGTTAGGATGTCAGTACCATTGGCAGCCACCGGATACACGGGGAAAATCGGCCGGCGGTCCAACCCCTCACTCTTGTACGCCACCCGAAACTTCCCGTAAAAAGGCATTTCCGACAGGGGAATCACAACTTGCGTCACCGACAGCACCAGCACCACCGTCAGCGTATAGCGCCATTTGATCTTCCCGAAGGAAGAGGCGATCCAGCCGAGAATCAGGAACATCAGCGGAAACTCAAGAAAACGCCAGCCAAGTCCGTCCGAGTAGATATTCAGGATTCCGCCGCTGACAAGCAGGATCAGCAGGGACAACACCGCAAACGTCCGGCGATGCGGACGGGGAATCGCAAAGAACCCGAGGGCCGTGGCCGCCGCCAAAATCAGCAATCCGATATAAGACAGATCCAGCATCAGCGGAATCACGACAATTTGATAAAGAGCCACCAGGAAAATGGAGTACAACGCAACCAGCAAAAGATTTCTCATTCGGCTGTTTCCTCCTTTTTGCCCGATAAAATCACGGTCAGGGTCACGATAAACCAGAACAGAAAGTTCATCGCCGGCACCTCAAACACGTTCTCCACCGCATTCTGCACCAAAACCGCAAGAATGGAGGTAAACAGGCCAAGCAGCAGCGGCCAATCCTGACGCGCCCGCAGCGGCTTGAAAATCCGCCGGTACAAATCCCGCACAATCGTGCCAAACAGGGCCAGCATCGCCAACAGGCCGACCAGTCCCATCTCGGCCATGGTTTTAAAGTAATAGCTGTCCACATACTTCGTGCCGAAATGACGGTCCGCCACCGCGCCGCCGAAATGCCCCATCCCCGCGCCAAAAAAAGGGTTGTACCGCATCACGTCATAAGCGGTTAACCAGCGGTAGATCCGACCGTCCTTGGCAGCCTTCATCCAGTACAGCGGGTCGAACAGCTGCAGGAAGCGGCTCTGGATCTGCGGCACAAACATCGCCGCAACCCCGGCCACAATCACAAGGATAAACAGCCGGCGGTCAAACAGAAGGGACGTGATCACCAACGCGACAAAAAGGGCCAACTGCGCCCCCCGGGTGTTGGTGAAGACCAGAGAGGCCAGAGTGACCAGCGCCACAAAACCAAAAAACAAACGTTCCCTGTTGGTGCGGGACGCCCAGGCCATGCCCGCCGCGATCGGGAAGATGATAATCATGTAAGTGCCCATAATGTTGGGGCTGCCGAATACGGAATACACACGGGTGCGAACCGTTTCGCCCGCATCCACCCAGCCGGGGGGCATCGGAGCTTTCGTAACATATTGATAGACACCGTGCAAGCCGATGATCAGGCCCGCGTACAAAACGTACCGGATCAGCTTGGCGGCCAAATCCCTGTCCACATGATAAGGAAGAATAAAGGCCAGGAAGGTATACCAATAGATCGCCCGGAATCCTTCGGAATCCACCCCAAAAGAGTTGAGCGAGACGGCCAGGTAAGCGATCCCAAGCAGGATGAACGCTTTCAGCATCTGGTGGTAGGGAAGCTGCTCAAAGCGCGCTCCCATGAGGAAACGGCCAAAGGCCAGCGTGGCGAGGGCCACGACAATCAGCTCGTCCCAGACGGAGCCGACAATCGACCCGACAAAGGGGATCTTCCGCAGAAGAAAGTCGACCAGCGGAAAGAAAGCAAGCGCAACAAGACTCCACAACTTCAACTTGTCAATGATCAGTGAAGGAAATTTGAAAATGTTCACCGACTGAAACCTGTTCGTAAGCACGAAAACGATTCTCCTTCCTTAGTACCCCCGTCGATTATATCACAACCGCCTGTGAAAACGGCATTTTGGGAAGTGTGTGAGTTTTGGGAAATTTTTGCTTGCATACGGTTAAAATTTGGATTATGATATGGCTGTAAATGCAAAAATGCATGATGTTGACTGTAATTCACGCTAATTATCTGAATTGGAATAATTATAGAAAGTAAGAATCAGGAGGGTAGATGATGGTAAAGAAAGTGTTTGTTTTTGTGCTGATTGCAATCCTGTTGGGCGCCATGGCGGGGGCTTACCCGTTGGGTTTTAGCAGGGGTGACGCTTTGCCAAGGGATGTGGCTTATGCAGAGGAGACAGTCAAACCCATTGAAGTTCTCCTCAACGGCCAGCCGGTTACGTTCGACGTACAACCGCAAGCAGTAAACGACCGGACCTATGTTCCTTTTCGCAAGCTGCTGGAAGCGTTGGGCGCAACAGTGGAGTGGGACGAATCTATACAAACCGCCAAGGCTCATAAAGACGGGCTTATAGTGACCATCCCTGTTGGGAGCAAGATCATCTCGGTTCAGGATCACACCCTGACGATGGATGTGCCTGTTGTCGTGGTTGAAGGCCGGACTCTAGTCCCGCTTCGCTTTGTCGGACAAGCCCTCGGGGCAAGAGTGACATGGACGCCCGGGGAGAAGGTGGACCGTGTCGAGATTGTACAAAGTTATGAAGATATGATTGAGCAGATGGTGACGGGTATTTCTGGCGATCAGAAGGTGAGTTATGAGCAGGCAGGAATCCTGTTCGAATGGCTGTACAAGGGGCAGGAAAAAGGGCAGTTGCCTCCGTTTACCGGCGAGCGGGTTCCTGAGGGGCGGCAGTGGTTTTATCAATATGAATTCCGAAATAACCAACCATTACTTAATTTTGCATCTGGCTTTCTTGCAAAATATCCTGATTCTGAAATTAGGGACACCCAGTTTATCAAGACAAAAAACTACCATATTCAAAAACACGACTGGTTCGGAGGAGGTAAAGTACATTTCTTCGGTTATGCAGTTTGGGATACATCAATCGCACCAGATAAATACTCTTATAAATACGAGGGGGTTGAAAAAGCACATTATCTCCCGCCGTATTAAGCTCAGACTGTTTACAAATCCTATCCCGTTTTTGCGCAAGCCAGTTCTAGTTGATGGATAGTCACGTGTCATTTTTCTCTGCAAATCAAATACCGGGTTTTCAGGCCGTTATATGCTTGAAATCTTATCGAAAATTTAAAATAAAGGATTCTGAAACTCTTATTGTTGCTTGACTGACCTATTTTGCCCATTTTTTCAGTGTTTCTTCGAAAATAGATACCTCTCGATCCGTTATTTGAAAATAATGCCTGAAAAACCGGAAGATAAGGTCCTCACAAACCGTTATTTGTAAGAGTAGCAATCAGTAAAATCATGGTAGCCAAGGTTAACAGCCTTGTCTATATACATTTACGATAGGAGGAGGTGACATACCAAAGTGCATTTAGTCGAAGTCAAAGAACTTCTCATGAATGACAAAAGTGATGTTGAGGAAAGGAGTGAACACAAAAAACAAAAGCGAAAGTTCCTGATCCCAGTCATTGCCTGCTGCGTATTATTAGGTGGGTTGGCATCTGCTGATTACTTCTTATCCAATGGTAAACAAGTCAAGTGGGCAGGATACGGTTCAGATGGAAAGCCGCAAGTCAAGGTTGACGGCAAGCTAACTTCCGCCACCTTCAACAAAGACGGTCGAGCAGTCCCCGACAACTACGTAAGCAGCAAAGAGAAGAAAGAAACCAACTCCCTCGGAAGAATGGACGTGGGAGGAGACTCCAAGTACAAACACTTCAAAGACACCGTCCCCGTCTTCAAAGACGGCAAATTCACAGGAAAGTTCGCCAACGTCTTTGACGACAAACCAGGAGATGACGGCCTCGGCCACTCCTTCTACACCAAAGGCAAAGAGGCCGGTACATGGACGAACACCGGTGGAGACGCAAAATGGGGCGGAAGCCGTATCGACTTTACCTCCTCAGGCCCAACACCCACATCAACCTCAAGTTCCTCCAGCAAGAAAAAAAGTGGCAGCAGTTCCTCCAACTCCAGTACCAACTCGGGAGCCACAACGCCCACACCTCCACCAGCACCAACAAACATCCTGCAAAGCTACTCCATCGAACACAACTCTGCCTGGGAAGCGGTTCGCACAAAGAACAACCGCACCCAAGCCCAATTCTACGCCGGCGAGAAGTTTGTCGTGAAAGCCACCACAACCTTTGACGCCACCTCAGTGAGTGTGACATTCCACTTCCCACAAGCTGCAAAAGACGTTTCTCCCGCTTTCAGGGACTCAAACGACCCCGCACGTCCCAATTTTGCAGCCACATTCCAATTGAACAAGGAGGACAACTTTACCTGGTCCGGCACCTTCTGGAAGAAGTATTGGGCCGCCATCCCCGACGGCACCTACAGTGCGACAATCACGTCCACCTTCCAGAACGGAGAAACCCGGACCGCCAACCATACCATCCAAATCAAAGGCTCTATTGTTGACTTTGTCGACGGAGTCGAAAAGATCGCTCAATAACAAACCAAAAAAATACTTCCCCCTGAAAAAAGGGCCACAGATCTCAGGTCTGTGGTCCTTGACATAATCTGAAGATTTAACTTCTTTTCCTTGCGCCCCCAATTTGAAGATGAGAAAATATCAACAGGAGATGATCAATATGGACGAACTGAAATTGTTCATGGTCCAAGTAATCGAACAATTTGATGTAATGAATAAGCGTTTTGACGGAATTGAAAACCGTTTAGACGAAACAAGAAATGAACTTTCACAAGAGATTCGGAACGTCGAAACAAGGCTAACCGGAGACATTGAACAGTTGACCGGGCAAGTCACAAAGCAGGGCGAAGCGATTGAGGGATTAACGGGAGATGTCGCAAAACTAACGGGTGACGTAGCAAAACTAACGGGTGACGTGGAACAGCTGACTGGGCAAGTCACGAAGCAGGGCGGTGCGATTGAGAGATTAACGGGAGATGTCGCAAAACTAACGGGTGACGTAGTAAGACTAACGGGTGACGTGGAACAGTTGACCGGGCAAGTCACAAAGCAGGGCGAAGCGATTGAGGAATTAACGGGAGATGTCGCAAAACTAACGGGTGACATTGAACAATTGTCCGGGAAGGTCACAAAGCAGAGCGTTACAATTGAAAAGCTGGACGGGGACATTGAGAAACTAGCCGGACAAGTTATAACGCAAAGCGTAACAATTGAACAGCTAACTGTTCGGGTCACAAAACAAGGCGAAACGATTGATAAACTGGACGGAAAGATTGAAAAGCAAGGCAGAAACATTGACAACCTGCGAATTGAACTGCTTGGTGAATTTAATCACCTTAAAGGAGTTGTTCATAATACGTTTACTGCAACTGGCAAAGAAATCAGTTTAATCAAGGCGAGAATGTCAAATGTTGAAGAAAGGCTTAATCCTTGAGACGGCGTGGAAGAAATCAGGAGATGATTGATATGGACGAACTGAAATTGTTCATGGTCCAAGTAATCGAACAATTTGATGTAATCAACCAGCGTTTTAATGAAATGAACCAGCGGTTTGATGCAATGAACCAGCGGTTTGATGCAATGGATAAACGCCTTGACGCAATGGACAAGCGGTTTGACGCTCTGGATGAACGACTGGATCGGGTTGAAAAGCGTCTTGATCAGGTAGAGAAGCGTCTTGACGCCATTGAAGAATCACAACGCCAACTTATCAAAAAGCAAGCGGAACTGGAGAAGAGAATGGACCGAATGGAAGAGAAAATGGACCGGATGGAAGAAAAGATTGGCCAACTTAGCGAGAGAGTGGCCAAGACCCAGGAAGACATAACCGATCTTAAGTCAGGCATGAATCTAGCAATAAAGAACAGTGCATACGCCCTTTTTAAAGTACAGGAAATCGCGGATATCAAATCTTGAAGAAAGGCTTAACATTAAGACGGTGTGGAAGAATCATCAAGATTTTTTCTCAAGTTTGTCCAGAGTGAGTTTATCCCCATAGTCTCTGATGTTTTGTTCCAAGATGTAGAAATCTCCGTTTTCCAACTTATTTAACTCAGCCGCTTGGGAAATCATTTGACAGCCTCTTTCCCACAACCACTCATAGGGATCGAACTTCGGATCTTCCAACTTCATTAAGATTGCTGCTTGTAATGATAGATTTATGATCAAGAACTGATGGGAATGGCCGGTAATCGAAAATTCCATGCGGTGTGCGGCAGTAACTGCGTCAACTGGTTTGCCAATAATCTGGTAAGTGTACCCGTCTTTTGTTGTAAATGTCATGGCTAGTTTCAAGTTCATTACCCCCTTGTCTGTTTGTGGTTTTGATTCGGGCCAAACAAAAAGCCCTTGTGGGCTAGATGTCCTTTTGATAGATATTGCTTCTGTGGCCGATTTGCAATATATAGACCGTAACATTACCATCCTCGACTTTGTATATTACTCGAAAGTCACCCTCAGTCCATCTTCTCTTTCCAGACAAATTTCCGACGAGAGGTATGGAATGTTCAGGATTATATGGGTCTCTGCTTATTTTGTCCAGGGCATCTTTTAATCGCTCTCGAACAAATCGCGTACACCCCTTTAAGAAATCCTCAGCTTTATCAGAGAGTTCTAATCGAAATTTTTGGGATCCCATAAGATACCCTCACCACGTGCGAACTGTTCCTCAGCTGCTTTAATGTCGTCCATAGTTTCTTGGTCTAAAAGTATCTCGGCCGTGGCATCCCATGATTCTAATGTTTCAACTAATGGTTTAATTGAATTTTGACTAATAGCCTCATAAGAAGCTTTAAGAACATCCTGATAAAAGTCCTCTCGATCCGTACCTTTCAATGTATCCAAAAGGTCAGATATGCGTTTTTGAGCCTCTTTACTTGGATACCACATGGGCTTCACTTCCAATGGAATTTTGAAAGAGCCATTGAAAATATTGGAGTACCTTTCGGCTCTTCCTCTATCCATTATATCCTGAACAGTGAATTTAGAATACTTTCGAGCGATAAATCCGATTGTTTCAAAGTTGAAAGGTGGGTTCGAGTTCTTATGCACAGCGTCTTGATCTTGCTTATGAATCTCTCGCAACTCTTTTACAAGTTGTTCTTCTCTTGTGTTAATCATCTTTCTTCACCCCGTTTTTCAAGCAAACCTTCTAATAAGGAGATTAGGCCCCTAATTTCCTGATCTTCCATAATGAACTCAATAGACGATCCATCTACACGCATGAATCGAATAATTTTGTGATTATCGTTTGGTGAAGTGGCGATATTGTAAAACTTCATTGGATGTGTTGTTGCATAGAAACCTTGAATGAGAAACGGATAAATTGAGGTGTAAAAAGCACGCAACTCATGTTTAAATGATTCAGCTTCTTCTGGCCACTCGATCCGTTCATCATACAAATACTTGAAACCGAAATCAAAGATTAGATTTGAGACTGATGCACCTAAGATAGTATGAAATGCATTGTCAAAATCCATTAAATTGTGAGGCCAATCGGATCGTGTTTTATATACCATTAGTAAGTTAGACACTTTTTGAAAGATCATCGGATCCTGCTGGTATCTTCTATAACATCCGCCAATATAATCCAGAGCGTTATATCCATTTTCATAAGCCATAGACCGAGCCTCCTCAGGAAGTAAGAGCTTGTCCGCATTGCATCGTAGGCTGTACCACTCACTCCAATTTTTATCATCTACAAACTATGCTACTTGTAAATTACCAATTGGTAAAGGGGACACCGGAAAAATTATTACCAAGAGTTAAAATTAGTGCATTTTGCTTTAATTTGTGGGGTTGTGTAACGTTCCAGGGAATACACCTTGGAATTGGTGAATACTCCCCACCAAGAGTCACATGCCTGCAAATGAGCAAAAGTCGTAGGCGTTGCAGTCTGCGGATGCATATTCTTACCCCTGATATTGTATAGGAACGGCCTCATTTGATATGATGATAGAAGCGCATAGCAACGCAGAACGCGAAGCACCGCGACAGCAGCGGATCACACGCAGCAACTAACAGCAATCAGGAACGGCGAAAGCGTGGTGGGGCAAGTGGGTACGCCAGGAAAAGTTCTCTATATGATCGGCGGCGGCGAATTTGGCGGGGCCGAACAGCATCTGCTCGGGCTTGTGAAATCCCTTGACCCGGGAGAATGGGCTCCCCATGTGGCCGTTTTTTATAATGGGGAATTTGCGGACCGCCTGCGGGAGTTGAAGATCCCCGTTACCCTGATTGCGCCAAGAACCGTCAAAGCCCTTGCAGGACTTGTCCCAGTCCGAAAAATCATCCGGGAGATGAAACCGGACATCCTGCATACCCATGGAGTTCGGAGCAACCTGCTGGGCCGCCTGGCCAATCAACTGGAAGGACACCCGGCCGCCAGCAACACCACCATTCACAGCATTCTCTCCCTTGATTATCCTATAAAGTGGAAGCGCATTTTATTTGGCATTCTGGAGAAGATCACATGGCCTCTGGTGGATCACTTTATCCTTGTCTCCCGCTCCATGAAGGAAAGCCTTATGAAAGAAGGCTTACCGGAAAAAAAGGCCTCGGTCATCCACAATGCCATAGAGTTGCCCAAGCAACCGCCTGCTCGTCCGGAGTTCTCCTTAATCCGGGAAGAGCTGGGGCTTTCCCAAGACGCAGTTCTTGTAGGAACCGTTGCCAGGTTACACAAGGTAAAAGGTCATGCCTATTTAATTCAAGCGATCCGGAAGCTGAAAGAGAAATACCCGAATGTCCACTACGTGTGGGTAGGCGGAGGCGAAATGTACACAGAATTAAAAGAAGAAGTTCAACGAGCCGGGCTTGAAAATGTGATCCACTTCCTGGGAGCACGTAAGGACGTACCTGAACTTCTTCCGCAATTTGACCTGTTTGTACTCCCTTCCGTGATGGAGGGATTCGGTTTGGCTGCCCTGGAAGCCCAGATGTCCGGGATTCCGGTGATTGCGACCGCCGTAGGAGGACTATTGGAAGTTATTGAGGACGGACGAGATGGGCTCCTGGTTCCTCCCCAAGACCCTGATGCTCTGGCAAAAGCAATGGATCGAGTTTTGTCTTCGCCGGACCAATTCCGACTGATGGCCAGAACTGGCCAGGAGAAAGCATTCCAATACGGTTCGCTGGATCGTCTGATCCAAGAAACCACTGATGTTTGTCGATGGCGTCGCAATAACAAACCAAAAGAATACCCCCCTGAAAAAAGGGCCACAGATCTCAGGTCTATGGTCCTTGTACTTTACCTCACAACACGGGTGTCCTCCTTCCACCATAACCCCTAGATTAAAAAATTAGTATCAGGAAATGATGCCAATATACGAGTTTTCTTCCTGACATTTGCAAGTTAAATTGGTAAAAAGATAAACTTGACCTTATACATGATTACAAAGCAAAATTACAGGAAGAGACTTCGCATTTTAAACATCTTGGAGGACTTCCTTAATGCGGCATATATTGTATTTTGTTTTTTTGATTTCATTCTTGACGATTGGTCATGTAATGACCCCTTGGGTGATTGCCAAGGGGTATGGTTTTGGCGAACATTATCGGTTTACACAAGGCCCCAACACTACCTTTCATGAAGTGGAGTTGTTTGTGGAAGCGGTGAAACGTACAGAAGCCCATAAGATTGCCTTCGTAGGCGATTCAGTGGTGAATAGTGTGTTCTCACGTCCCAATGAAACACTCCCTGTGTACCTGGAGCAGAGCCTAAAAACCCGTTACCCCAATGTTAAAGTTTACAACTATGGGATGCAAGGCGCTTTGCACTTTGATTTTTTTCAAATGATCCGTTATCTGCACGAACAACAGGCGGTTAATGAGTTTATCATCAATCTCTCGTATCCGTTTTTCTCGGACAAGCTAACGGCCAACGGTTCTCTCTACTATCGCATGCTATACCCGGTGATTCGTCCGGGTGAACTGGAGAGCATCGGGGTCCAATACAAACCCAATGAAGTTGAGAACAAAGTGGAAGCCGGCAACACTCAACTTGAGAGGTGGCTGCTGGACCATGCAATCAAGCAGTACAACCCCTATCGCTATCGAAATGATCTGAATCATATCCTGTTTGGCGGACACCCTGCAAATATAGCAAAGGAATGGGTAGACAAAGAGGTTCTCGATCGCCCCGTAATCAAGAAGGAGAATGAAGAAGAACCCACCTCCGAGAAAGACATGGAGCAGAACAAATACAAATCCTGGACCGAGTTCGGGTGGTCCGAGAAAGACATCGCCCACTTGCACGATGTGTATTCCGTAACGGACCTGCAAGCCAATCCGAACAAAGCCCAGCCTTTCTTCAAAGTGCTGGAGTATGCAAAGCAAAACAACATCAGACTGACAGTTGTCATTACACCGATTAACTTTGAGCTGCTTCACAAATACAAGATCTTTGGTGAAAACGGATATCGCAAGAATATCGGTTACTTAAAAGAACAGATCGCTCGTTACGGATTTCCCGTCTATGATTTTCAAGGACAAATCCCTTCTGAGCAGTTCCATGACTCCCTGCACCTGCTGGGACCCGGCAACCGGCTTTTGGCAGAAAAAATCGCAAAGGAGATGGTCCGACAAAGGGGTGGTAATCTTTGATTTTTAACACATGGGCGTTCGGACTTTTCTTACTTGTCACCGTCGTATTCTACTGGTGTTTTCCCGCCAAATGGCGGCATGTATTCCTGCTTCTGGCGTCATTCCTGTTTTACGCCTATTACTTCCCGCCTTACACATTTTTAATCCTTTTTATGGCGATGGTTGTATATGGCATCTCTCTCTTGTTGAAGAGCCAGCTGCGAATCAGCCACAAAGCCCTTTTTATATCAGGCATCGTCTTTTGTTTGGCTTTTCTTGTGTACTACAAGTACACGAAGATGATTCTGCAAACTTGGAACGAACTGGCCAGCGCCTTTCAGGAGCCTGTTTTTTCCGTTCCTCAACTTCTCGTACCTTTGGGTCTTTCCTTCTTTGTGTTTGAGTTTGTTCATTATCTGGTGGATTTTTATCGGGGGAAGGCAGAAAAGGTATCGATTACTGAATTTGGCCTGTTCGCCATGTTCTTTCCCACATTGGTTGCGGGTCCCATCAAACGGTTTCAAAACTTTATCGACCAGCTGCGCCACATTCGATTCAGTTGGGAGCATTTCTACGTAGGAACCCGCAGAATTGTGATCGGTCTTGCCAAGAAAACAATCATAGCGGACCCGATGAATTTCTTTCTGGACCCGCTGTTTAAACCTTACTCGGCCAGTGATCCCGAGCTTTATCTGGCAGTCTTGGCCTATGCTGTCAAGATCTATGCGGATTTTTCCGGTTACAGTGATATAGCGATTGGAGCCGCTCGGCTGTTTGGGTATCAAATTCCGGAAAACTTCATGTACCCCTATTTCAGCCGAAACATCGCAGAATTCTGGAATTGTTGGCATATTTCACTCTCCAACTGGATTCGTGACTATATTTATATCCCCCTTGGAGGAAACCGTGGGACGCTTTGGTTTGCGATCCGGAACTCCTTGATCGCTATGGGATTGAGCGGTCTTTGGCACGGAGCTTCCTGGAATTTTGTCGTTTGGGGACTTTGGCATGGAATGGGACTGGCCATCTACCGAACGTGGAATTATGGTTTGAAGAGGGTGGACATTCCACGCCAGAAACTTGCTTTCCTGACCCCCGTATCCATTCTTCTGACTTTCAGTTTCGTCTGTGTAGGTTGGGTGTTCTTTGTGGTGGTCAATCTAAGGGAAGCATTTTACATTGTAGGCCGGATACTTCAAATACAGTGAGGATGGTATGGAGATGGTAAAGACGATCTTGACCAGTTTTTTTCAAGCTTTTTTCAGCTTTCTCTTGATCCTTCTAGTACTGCTCTTCAGTACCGGAGTTGAATCAAAATTCATTTATACAGATTTTTAGTGGATGACTTTAGAACTGGCGGTTGATGGTACGATCTGCTATCATCACTTATAGTATGAGAAGAAGGCAATAATTCGTTTAAGGCGGAAAGCGTGGTGGGGCAAGTGGGTACGCCAAGAAAAGTTCTCTATATGATCGGCGGCGGCGAATTTGGCGGGGCCGAACAACATCTGCTCGGTCTTGTGAAATCCCTTGACCCGGCGGAATGGGCTCCCCATGTGGCCGTTTTTTATAATGGGGAATTTGCGAACCGCCTGCGGGAGTTGAAGATCCCCGTAACCCTGATTGCGCCAAGAACCATCAAAGCCCTTGCGGGACTTGTCCCAGTCCGAAAAATCATCCGGGAGATGAAACCGGACATCCTGCATACCCATGGAGTTCGAAGCAACCTGCTGGGCCGCCTGGCCAATCAACTGGAAGGACACCCGGCCGCTAGTATCACCACCATTCACAGCATTCTTTCCCTTGATTATCCTGTAAGGTGGAAGCGCATTTTATTTGGCATTCTGGAGAAGAGCACATGGCCTCTGGTGGACCACTTTATTCTTGTCTCCCGCTCCATGAAGGAAAGCCTTATGAAAGAAGGCTTACCGGAAAAAAAAGCCTCGGTCATCCACAATGCCATAGAGTTACCCAAGCAACCGCCTGCTCGTCCGGAGGTCTCCTTAATCCGGGAAGAGCTGGGGCTTTCCCAGGACGCAGTTCTTGTAGGAACCGTTGCCCGGTTGCACAAGGTAAAAGGTCATACATATCTAATTCAAGCGATTCTGAAGCTGAAAGAGAAATACCCGAATGTCCACTACGTGTGGGTAGGCGGAGGCGAAATGTACACAGAATTAAAAGAAGAAGTTCAACGAGCCGGGCTTGCAGATGTGATCCACTTCCTGGGAGCACGTAAGGACGTACCTGAACTTCTTCCGCAATTCGACCTGTTTGTACTCCCTTCCGTGATGGAGGGTTTCGGCTTGGCTGCCCTGGAAGCCCAGATGTCCGGGATCCCGGTGATTGCGACCGCCGTAGGAGGACTATTGGAAGTTATTGAGGACGGACGGGATGGTCTCCTGGTTTCTCCCCAGGACCCTGATGCTCTGGCAAAAGCAATGGATCGAGTTTTGTCTTCGCCGGACCAATTCCGACTGATGGCCAGAACTGGCCAGGAGAAAGTATTCCAATACGGTTCGCTGGAACGTCTGATTCAAGAAACCACTGATGTTTACATAAAAGTCACAAAAAAAATTTCTTAATCCGTGTAACCTTTTTGAAATTTATAACGTCTATATAAGGTGTTAGCGCCAAATCCTCATTGGATGCCTGATTCTATTGCCTTTTAATGGATAATGGTATAAAATTAAACTCTGGTGCATATGGTTGCAGGGGTAAGGTACGGCAGTAAGAAATCTTTGCTGCTTTACGTCCTCAGCCGTTGTCGGTATAATGAATGCGTGAACCAAGTTCTCTATCACATGGTTTGATAGGATAATTGGAAATCACCCTCAAATATTGCCAATACATATCGAAGAGATGTAAAGAGGAATTGCTCGATTCTTGTCGTATTAGTTATAGAGTGAGACCGTGAATCATACAGTCATTGACTGTAGCAAGATTAAATTCCCACTGAAGGGAGTGATGTTGTCCTACTGGGGCAGGCGCTCAATGAAAGCACCCGTGATCTTCCGGTGTTACCACCCTGAGGGAACGGGATGCAAGGCGAGGGCTCTGACATCGCATATCACGGCGTGCAGAGTGACAGGCTTGAGTAGGGACGAATATCATTTAGATGTCATCATTCATTCAAAGCAACACACTTCTATCAGTAGATTGCGTATTAAGAGGAGGAGAAACAAAGTAATGAACAAAAAAATCAAGAAAACTGCTCTTAACGTCTTGACAACAGCGACGTTGTTGTCTGGAGTGGCGGCACCTGCGTTCTTTTCGGGAGTTGCCAGTGCTGCAACATCAAACTCCGTAGTGGGCGCTGTGCCTTCAATTGCATCAACCGGTAACTACAACCTTGCTTCGATTCGCATTGACGAAAGTGTCCAAGGGAACTTGGCCAACGGAGACGTTATCGTTCTCACCCTTCCTGAAGGTTTAGCATGGAACGGCTTGCCCGTTGTGACAACGACGGATGGAACTGTAACTGCCGGTGTCTACGCTGTGACAAGCCGTGTGGTTAACATTGAGCTTGCAACTGTTGACGCTGTAAATGTGGATAAATTTATCATTTCAACACCCGTTACAGTAAGTTCGGTTGGTTCGGGTCCGATCAATGTAAATCTTTCTGCGCCGGGAACTGGTATTGCGAGCGGCGACTATACAGTTGGTAACTTTACAAGCGGTTCAGCTACAGTAACAGCTTTGTCGACACCTACCCGCGGTTCTGGCACAGTTTCATTTGGAACCGTTCGCATTGTGGAAAATGCAATTGGTGATTTGGCGGCTGGTGAAACAATCACGCTGACATTGCCGTCTGGATATACTTGGGGTGCTGGTACGGCAAAAACTGATACCAACGGTATTGTTACAACTTTAGGGGCGACTGGCGGCAGAACATTGACATTGACTGTTAACACTGCCACTGCAGCCCGTCCTGGTATTATCGATCTCACAACCCAAGTAGTAGTTGGTTCTTCAGCGGCCAAAGGAGATGTAACGGTAAGCCTTGGTGGTACCAGTAATCTTAGTGGCGATGTCGTGATCGGTAAATATGCCGATTGGGGAATTTCTGTCGAAGCAGAAGCTGCAAAGAGTGTGACTGCTGGTCGGGACGCTCAGAGAATTGCTAAAGTTACAATTGCAGAAGATATTCCTGGAAGCTTGATCCCGGGCAGAACGATTACGGCGAAACTGCCAGAAAACACCCGTTTCAGCGCTGCTCCGACATTAACTCTTGATAGTGGAAATAACATCTGGGCTACTGCGGTAGGTACCTTGAATAGCGACAGCACTGAAGTTACATTCACGCTTGCAAATAATGCAAGTACGTCAGCAGCTGAACTTGCACTCAGTAATGTGAATATTGATGTTGCGCCAAATGTATCCGGGGACATTGCGTTGGAAATCGGCGGGACAGCTGGTGCTAAAGGAACCATCGTTGTTGCTAATGCAACCAAAGTTGTGTCAGGTTCTGCAGATGTCAAGGAAGTGAAAGTTGGTTCCCAAGCTCAAGCAGTTGGCGATATTACATTGACAGAAGGCAAGAAAGAAGGTCTGCTGGTAGGTAACCTGGAACTTAATGCTCCGGCAGGTGTAACTTTTGCGAATGTACCAACTGTTAAAGTTGAAGGTGGCGACATTCAACTTGGAACTGTAACTCGTGCCAACAATAATACGACATTGCGGATTCCGGTTAACGGACAAAGTTCTAAAGCCTCTGCCATTAAAATTAGCGGACTTCAAGTAACCGTTGACCGTACTGTTCCGGAAGGTGATATTAAGTTCTCTATCGGTGGTACTGCGGTTGTTAACAACGCTACACCGTTCCCGAATACCAGTGCAGGTAGTGTGATTGCTTCCAAGGTTGTAACTCCCGCTCCTTCCGACCAAAAGGCAACTGCTCAGTTTGTGCTTGGTCAAAGCAAATATACGGTTAATGGTGTAGAAAAAGCAATGGATGTTGCAGCGTTTGAAGAAGGTGGACGCACCTATCTGCCGGTTCGTTTCGTGGCAGAAGCACTTGGTGTATCTTCTGACAACGTCCTGTGGAATCAGGCTGACTGGTCTGTAACGATCCTCAAGGGAGATCGTGTTGTGAAGATGACTATCGGCAGCAACGTAATGATTGTGAACGGTGTATCTATCACCATGGATGTACCTGCTAAACTGAAAGATGAACGTACTTTCCTGCCGATTCGCTATGTAGCACAAGCGCTGGGTGCTGAAATTGAGTGGGATGATGCTACTCAAACTGTTACTGTAAAACAGTAATCGGGATTAGTTTTATCCGTCCGGAGAGAAAAGTACAAAATAGGTTGGGGAATTTTCCCAACCTATTTTACATGTGTACCCATATCAAGGGGGAACTTGACATGAAAAAAATCATTTCGGGGTTACTTGCTTCATCAGTGTTTTTTGGTACTTTAAGCACAGTTTCTGCGGAACCTGAAATTCGTATACTTATTGACGGCCAAAATCAGAAATATGACCAGCCGCCGGTCAAGATAAATGACAGGGTTTTGGTTCCGCTGCGCGATATATTTGAGGCGCTTGGTGCGACAATTGAATGGAATCATGGTACGCAAACTGTAACAGCGACAAAAGGAAGCAATCAAATTGTATTGCAGATTGGATCCTGGTTTGCGGATATAAACGGTTCTTTGATCAAATTGGACGAAAAAGCCCGGCTTATTAATGACAGAACCATGGTTCCAGTGCGTTTTGTGAGCGAAGCTTTGGGGGCCAAGGTTGATTGGGACGAAGGGAATCAAAGCGTACAGATTCATACGAGACGTTCTGCAGCCGATACGAATGAGTTAAACTCTTTGACATATCAACAGGCTTTTGAAAAGGCCAGATTCAAAAGTGTTTCTTTAAAAAATGCTAAAGCGGATATTACCCGGACCGAAAAATTGCGGGAGAAGGCAGCTAATGCCGTAATTTACACTCCGACAATAGGAGAAGATCCTCGGGCCACTGCTGCGTTGCTCGGTCTGCAATCCGCTGATATCAGCTGGCAAAGTGCGAAGAAACAGTATGAAGTGACGCTGGATTCGATAGCCTATAAAGTCAAAGAGGCGTATAACAAAGTTCTGCAAGCTCAAGAAAAGAAAAAATTTGCAGAAAAGTACTTGCAAAACGCAGATTCACAAGCGCGGCTATTCAGTCTGAAGTATGAAAATGGGTTAGTCAGTCAAATTGAATACAATCAAAAAAACACTGAATACACTGTTGCAAAAAAAAATCTGGAAGCTGCGAGTAAAGCTTTGGATGATGCATATTTGAACCTGAACCAATTACTGGGGTTGCCCATTGATACCAAAATGACACTGACTGACGTTCCTGAAATGAAAAAAGTGGATATTAAAGACTTGGATGTTTATGCAAATCGTTTGGTATCCGAAAGTCCAAGTGTATGGATGGCCGAACAGCAGGTCAAGCTGAATCAGAATAAACTAAATTTATTTACATTCAACGATGCTAGTAACCCCGAAACTTATGAAACGACAAAGATTTTGCTGGATAAATCAACAAATACAGTTGTGGATACTAAAGATCAATTAACAAAATTAGTCAAATCCTCCTATTATACTATCAAACAGTTGGAAGACCAGTATGACGTTTTGCAAGACAAATTCCAGGAAGCAAAACAACTCAGAGCAGTAACTCAAGTCAAGTTTGATCGTGGCATGGCTATCGAAGATGAAGTGATGGCGGCACAATTAAACGTTGAACAAATCAAACAGCAAATGCTCGAATTGACTACCCAGCATGAATTGATGGTTATGGTTTTAGAAAAGCCTTGGGTGTATAGTGTTAAATAAAACCTCTAATTTCCGATAAGGCTGTTGAGAATCTCAGCAGCCTGTTTTGATTTATTGCAAAAGATACGTTGGGGAAGTGCTGATTTGTGCATATTCTCTTTCAATTTGATGAATTCTTCTCAGCAGGTTATATTTTGTTTACTCTTCTAACGAGTTCTATCGCATTTTGTCGAAAGTATTGCTAGAATGGTTATGTAACTTAATGGGAGAATATAGGAGGACTTATATGGGTGAGTCTTTAGAGAAACAGCAAAGTTATCACAATCCTGACATGAGTTTCAGATTGGGATTTATCCTGTTATCAGCTATCTTCCTTGTATTTCCTTATTGGAATGGTTTGTTCTTTCATCCCTCTTTCGCTTATTCGGCTATATACCTTTTTTCGATATTAATCATACTCAGTATATGGTGGAGCACCAAAAAAATCCAGGTTGCCGGATGGTCATTGGTTGATTATTTTGCTGTAGGAATTACGCTGGCTTATTTACTCGCAGCCATTTCACCAGCAAATTACGAACATGCAACTATTGGGATTATCCGCTCACTAGCCTATCTGGGCAGCTACGTTCTTGTTCGTATATTGCTTGCTGGAGGAATTTCGCGTGTATCTTTTTTGCGGGTTTTTGCAGCATCGGGTATTTTGGTTAGTTTATACGGATTTGCTACCGGTTTTGGTTTAATAGAACGTGCTGGAGCGATTTACGATCCAAGTGGTTCGCGTCGTTTGAGTTCAGTTTTTGAATACCCGAACACAGCTGCTTCCTACGTAGTGGTTATTTACATTTTAACTATTGGATTGTTGACTGTTTCAACAAGAAGGCTCGAAAAATTTGTATATTCAGCCGGATTATTTATGATGCTGGCATTTATATTTCATACCCAATCTCGTGGGGCATTGCTGGTATTGACAGGGTTGGCGGGTTTGATTGTGTTAATTGCGCCAAAAGGGGGAAAATTCACCTCTGTTGGATATACGATTTTACCAGCTCTGCCATTGCTTTTTGCTGCGGACTGGCTGGGAGATGCGATTAAGAGCCAAAATCAAATTATTGGTTGGGCGGTTTTGTTACTTGCTTCTGTTATCACTGGTGCATTTTCTGCAATATTTGATTTGATTCGCAAACGAGTTCATGTAGAAATATACAAAACGGTAAGATGGATTATTATAGGATTGATCTTATTAGCAGTTATGTTGGGGGTTGCATTTGTATCAAATAGTTTGTTGACCAAGCTTTATTCCATGTTTGAGCAATCTTCATTAGTGCAAAGATTTGTATTTTACAAGGATGCTTTTGCAGCATTTCTTGAAAATCCGATATTCGGGAACGGGTTTCAAACTTGGAAGGAAACATATCAAAGTTTCCAGTCTTATCCCTATGTTAGTCGTCAAGCACATGGATATTGGGTCGATATTGTACTGGATACAGGAATTGTAGGGGCGATAATTTGGCTTGGTTTTATTACCGTCTGTTTTCGTGAGATGGTCTCCTCATGGAAAAATATTGCTATTGAAGAGAGACGGATTACTTTTTTCCTGGTTCTAGGTATCGTAGGGTTAATTGGCCATTCTTTTATCGATTTTGACATGGCATATGGTACAATGAATTATTTGCTTTGGACTTTGATGGGGCTGGCGATTGGGCCTTTAGCAGTAAAGTCACAAGGTACAATTGGTCAGATTCTTTCACGATCAACAAAAACAGACAAGTTGTGGATTGTTGTTCCGATTCTTTCACTGATTTGCTTGGTGAGCATAACGGGCTATGCGATCTCAGAACAGATATTAAAAAAGATTAGCATCGGCGGAATTAATCCTGAAGAAGGGTTGAAGCAAGCTGAAACAGGAATTGTGTTGGCCCCTTATCGTTCTGGCCTCTGGATGGCAAAGGCCAAGTTTTTAAATGACACACTTGCAGTCAATTCATCGGACAAAGCAAAAAGCACCAAAGTTATTGAAGCTGCCAGCAAAGCGGTGTCAATGAGTCCTTTTGACACAAATACGAGCATTTTGGGCGCCTCCTATCTTGCTAAACACGGAGAGGGCTTGAAGGCTCTTGAACTTTTTCGGCAAGCCTGGAAGAATGGGAAATATAACTCACAGGCAACAGACCTGTATATTATTAATAGCAAAAATGTTGGAGCACAATTATACGATAAAAACAAAAACCAAGCAAAGCGCCATTTTGAGAATGGATGGCTTGCATACCAAGATGCAGTGAATAAAATCCAAAAGTTTGAATCTTTGCCTAAAGTGTTGCGAATAGAATTTTCTTATGATTTATCGCCAGCAAGTAGATTGGCAGCGGCCGAATCTGCATTTTATCTTGGTAAATATGAGCAGATTTCGGGAATCCTTGCTCCAATAGTAACTTCCAATGATAAAAAGAATGAAGCAATAATTGAACAGTCAAAATTACTTTTAAATGCAGTTAATCAGAAGAAAGGACAACCTATTAATGAAACGGAAGTCAAGGACTTATCGGGGAAGAAAAAAGAATTGGAGAAATACTATCAGTCTTTGATCAAAGTAGAGCCGCTCGTTAAGTAACACTGTAAGTTTTTAGTCCAGAAGGGAAGTATAAAAATGTGTGTAGCTGTTATTGGAACAGGGTATGAGGGTCTGACAACAGCAGTGTCATTAACCTATCTGGGGCATGATGTGTATGCTGTTGATAAGGATTAAGTCCCATTCACGAGCAAGACATAGAATCTTTGCTCAAGGAAGCCAAAAATAAAATTGTCTTTACTACAGATACAATACAAGCAGTGGAACAAGCGGAAATCATTTTAATAGCTATTGGAACTCCGCCGAAGCCAAATGGCAACGCTTATACAAGGTATTGCGATTCCAAATGCAAGAAACGAATTGGCTGAGATTGAAATATAGTACAACGAAGATGTTTATTCAGCAATTGAAAATTGTGATGGGATAGTACTGACCACGGAATGGGAAGATTATAAAAATATTGATATTGCTATTTAAAAATAAAATGAAGGGAACAATACTGATCGCCGAAATTTTTATGATCCGAAAGATTTTTACAGAGCAAACATCGATTATGTCGGAGTGGGTATAATGTTCCTATTTAATTGGGAAAAATGGCGTCAAAAATCCATCCTGAGAAGGATGTTTGATACTAGCTTAGTCGTAGGAATTTTAACTGTGGGGATAAAGATTGCTTTATTTATTAAGGAACTAGTAATTGCTTATCATTTTGGAACTAGTGATGTTTTAGATGCCTATCTAATTGCATATACGATACCGGCATTTGCCGTTAATTTGATAGCAGGATCGTTTAATGCAGCGTTAATACCGACGTATATTCAAGTGCAGGAAAGTGAGAATCGAGCCGAGGTACAAAAACTCTTCTCCAATGTTGTAGTATTAAGCTTCTTGTTACTAGTATTTGTTACATTAGTATTAGGAATTTCTGCTCCATATATATTATCGATTATTGGTTCGGGATTCACGCGAGAAAAACTTGCATTAACGCAAAACATTTTTTATTTCTTGCTTCCAACGATAGCAATTACAGGAGTAACCACCATTTGGGCTGCTGTTCTTAATGCGTCTGAACGTTTTGTACTATCTTCTTTAGTGCCAATTTTAACCCCTTTAGTAACAGTTGCAATTATTATATTCTTTGGAAGTGAGTGGGGAATATATACTCTGGCACTGGGGACTATAGTAGGCTCTCTATTTGAAGTGATGTTTTTAGGGTTTGGACTTAAACAGCAACGACTGTCTTTAAGACCAAAATGGTACGGGACTAATACCGCAACCAAGCAAGTGATTACCCAGTATCTTCCGATGATTGCGGGAGCATTCTTAATGGGAAGTACAGGAATAATAGATCAATCGATGGCAACTATGTTGAACTCTGGTAGTGTTTCGGTGTTAAATTATGGAAATAAAATAGTTGCTGCAATACTTTCTACTTGTTCTACAGTTATTAGCATAGTTGTACTACCATATTTTTCGAAAATGGTAGCGTCAAATAATTGGACGGGTATTAAAAGTACATTAATGTTGTATGCAAAAATCGTTATTGGTATATCCATCCCCCTTACAATAATTCTTATATATTTCTCTGATTCATTGGTGGAATTACTTTACGAAAGAGGAGCTTTTACAAATGAGGATACTCGAATGGTTGCTAATGTCCAAGCAATGTATTTTTTACAAATACCTTTTTATATTTTAGGTATTGTAATGGTCCGACTCATATCAGCATTTAAGGCAAACCAAATACTTATGAAAGGGGCTATTATCAGCCTCATCTTGAATATTGTCTTTAACTATTTATTCATGAATTGGATGGGTATAGCAGGAATTGCATTATCCACATCAGTAGTTTACCTCGTTTCATTCATATATCTTTTGAGTATGTTATTAAAGTTATTGCGGAGGACGGCGGGAAATATATGATGAATAAGGATAAAGCAGGAAAGCACTATTGGGATAGTATTTGGGAAACAAATAATTTACCGAAAGCAGTGAATCCCAATCAAAGAGGACTAAATAATTACGTTGACAAGAATTTTCATGAATTGTTCAATAAAATATTTTCAGATACTACTACTTACAATTTGAAGTTATTGGAAATAGGTTGTGCCAACTCAAGGTGGCTACCATATTTTGCAAAGGAATATGGGTTTAAAATAACTGGGTTAGATTACTCAGAGAGAGGTTGCGACCAAGCTAGAAAAATATTAGCAAATGAGAGTGTAGAAGGTGAGATAGTATGGGCAGATTTTTTTTCGCCTCCGGATTACATGTTGGAAGCATACGATGTTGTTGTTTCTTTTGGGGTTGTCGAACATTTTGAAGATACATCTGATTGTCTTCAAGCATTTTCTAAATTCTTGAAACCAGGAGGAATAATCATTACTATTATTCCGAATTTAAATGGAATTACAGGGGAATTACAAAAAATTGTGAACCGACCAATATTTGATATTCATGTACCGTTAGATCGCGAAGCTCTTGCTCTTGCTCATGAAAAAAGTGGTTTTACGCTAAAAGACTGCGAATATTTTCTGTTTATTAATCTTGGTGTTTTAAACTTCGGTGATTTAAAAAATAAATATTTTTATAAAATACTTGTCGGAATTCAGTTTTGGGTGAGTAAAACAATATGGGTAGTTGAGGGGTTGATACCGATTTTTAAACCTAATCGGTGGACTGCACCATATATTTATTGTTTTGGCAAAAAGCTATGAAAATAACAACATCATATCCTCCCTGTCCTTTGGTAAGCAGAACGAGTGATGTCTATTCTGGGCTAACTATTGGGAGAATGGGCAAGAAACAAGTTTGATAACATTGAAAGATTCATCTGCGGATTTCTATGAGCTTCATCCAAAGGTAAAACGGATAGGTTTGGCTTTAACGAATTCTTCAAAGAATCTTTGGCAAGCGTTAAAAAATAATTATAATCGACTTGTAAATTTGAGGCAGGCTATAGGCAACTCTCAATCGGACGTGGTTATCAGTTTTGTGGATAAGATGAATGTATTGACGTTGATGGCAAACTATGGATTACAGATTCCTATAATTACATCGGAACGAACAGATACAGAACAACATGCTGTCGGAAGGAGTTAGGGGTTGCTGAGGAAGCTTACCTATCCATTCGCATCTGGCTTAATTGTTCAGTCTAACAAAGTACATTAGTGGGTTCGGAATATTTTCAAAATGTACCGTCCTGTGTTGTACCCAACCCGATTGTTATCTTGCCTTCAAAAGCTACGGATATCAACCGTCTTACCATCGATAAATTCAATATAGTGGCAATGGGGAGACTTTTGAGACAAAAAGTATTTGGTCTCCTGCTGCAAGCTATCGTAAAATGTACCGAAAATATCCAAACTGTCTTTAACAATAATTGGAGAGGGTAACGCTGCGCTTGGCTTTTAAAAAAGCAAGTGACTTCCTTGGGGTTACAGTCACGAGTAAATCTGCCGGGAAGGTTGAAAAATCCGGCGGCAATTCTGTGTGCCGTGCCGATTTGTTTGTAATGTCTTCACGATACGAGGGATTTCCTAATGCACTGCTGGAGGCAATGGCATGCGGCCTGCAGGTGATATCAACAGATTGTCCAAGTGGTCCCGTGAAATCATTCGCCATGAAATCGACGGAATTTTGGTTCCGCCTGAAGATGTGGATGAATTGGCCACCGCCAAGGGACGGCTTTTCATTAACCCTGATGAAAGAAAACGACTAGGAGAATAGCCGTCAATGTGCGGGAACGTTTCAGTCTGCAAAATGTAAAGAACATGTGGGAAGATGTTATTCGGAATGTATTGAGGAGCGACCATCCATGAAGTGATCCCCAGTCATGAAGAAAGAGCAACTCCCGCAGATAACAGATTTGCGAGAAAATACAAAATGTCGAGTTATTGAGAGGAGATTAATATGAGTCGATATGAAAAAGAAGTAACTGAAAGTAAACGTTTTGAGTTTGGGGAAAACTGGGGTAATTTTTTGCAAGTATTGGATAACGAGCGTATACTTCAAGCCGAACAATCATTAAAAAACATGCTGGAAATTGAGAATTTAGAAGGTAAGAGATTTCTAGATATTGGATCAGGGAGTGGTCTGTTTAGTCTTGCTGCAAGAAGGTTGGGTGCACGTGTCTATTCTTTTGATTACGATCCGAATTCGGTAGCTTGTACGAAAGAACTAAAACGCAGATATTTCAGTGATGATCATAATTGGATTGTTGAAGAAGGTGACGTCTTAAATAAAAAATATTTAAGTGAACTCGGGGAGTTTGACATCGTGTATTCTTGGGGTGTACTGCATCACACAGGAGATATGTGGAAGGCATTGGAAAACATTTGTACCAATGTTGCTGATGAAGGAAAGTTATATATTGCAATATACAATGATCAAGGTCGAAAAAGTAAATATTGGAAAACGATTAAGGAGTTGTATAATAAATCGCCTAATTTTATAAAATTATGGATTGTTAGTCTGTGTTTATTTCGTCTATGGGCTCCTACTATTATTCGTGATTTGGCATCAGGAAAACCAATGTATTCATGGAGGAATTATAGTAAAAAACGAGGTATGTCACCATGGTATGATGTGGTAGATTGGGTAGGTGGATATCCTTTTGAAGTAGCAAAGCCTGAAGAAATATTTGAATTTTATAAGAAGAGCGGTTTTGGATTAGCTAAACTGGTGACCTGTGGTGGTGGTCTTGGTTGTAATGAATATGTTTTTATTAAAAAGGATTTAAATTAAAATGAAAATACTATTTCTAATTCGATCTCTCCAGTTCGGCGGTGCAGAACGTCAATTGGTCACCTTGGCCAAAGGCCTTCATCAAAAAGGTTTAAACGTTGGCGTGACGGTGTTTTATCCAGGCGGGCCGCTTCAAGCAGAATTGCACGAAGTAGGCATCCAGGTGATTGTTTTAGAAAAACGCGGTCGATGGGATCTGGTTGGTTTTTTTATGAAGTTGATCCAAACGATTCGTGCTTTTCAACCGGATATTCTACATGGATATCTAGGGGTTCCGAACATTTTGACTGTGTTATTGAAACCTATATTTCCGAAGGTCAAAATGGTCTGGGGAGTCCGAGCTTCGTTTATGGATCTTGAGAAATATGATTGGCTGATTAAAACGTTATATAAGATTGAATGCAAGCTTTCCCGGTTCGCTGATTTGATAATCGCAAACTCATATGCAGGGATGGAATATTCGATTAAACAGGGGTTTCCTGCACAGAAAATGATCGTAGTACCTAATGGCATTAATATGGAACAGTTTGGACTTGACCTTGAAAGTAAGAACCAAATGCGTAGGGTTTGGGGAATTTCAGAAGATGAGACGTTGATCGGTATGGTCGGACGCTTGGATCCGATGAAAGATCATTCCACTTTCTTAAAAGCGGCGACTCTGCTTGTAAAGGAAATAACCAATGTGCGGTTTGTTTGTGTCGGGGAAGGACCGCTAGATTATAAACGGCAACTGCAAGAAGAAGCGGAAACATTGGGGTTGTCCAAACACCTGTTATGGATCGGCAATGTCAACGACATGTCGGCTGTGTATAATGCATTGGATATCCTGACATTGTCATCCTACGGTGAAGGATTTCCTAATGTTATTGGTGAAGCCATGGCTTGTGGAGTCCCATGTGTGGTGACAGAAGTTGGGGATTCCGCAAGAATTGTTGGCGATACAGGTGTGGTGGTTCCTCCGAAAAGCCCGGATCAGCTTGCAGAAGGTTTGAAAGCCATGCTGAATCGGCTGGACGGGAATCGAGCAGACATCAGCCGAAAAGTTCGCGAAAGAATCGTCAGTGAGTTTTCATCCGAAATTCTATTTCAGAGGACAGTAGAAGCGCTAAGGAGATTGCTATGACAAAGGTTGTGCATATCATTACTGGCCTCAATACAGGCGGTGCGGAAATGATGCTTTACAAACTGCTTTCCGGAATGGATCGCAGGAAGTTTGATCAGGCAGTCATTTCTTTGATTGACGAAGGGACGCTGGGAGAGCGGATCAAAGCGTTGGGAATTCCGGTCCATTCGGTTGGAATGAAATCCGGTGTACCTTCGCTGGGAGCGCTGTGGAAGTTGATGAGAACAGTGCGTCGGTTGAATCCAGATCTGATACAGGGTTGGATGTACCATGGGAACTTGGCTGCCCAACTGTCGGCGCTCTTTTTTTTAAAAAGAATACCGGTGATCTGGAACATTCGGCAATCGCTTTATAGTTTGAAAGATGAAAAACCGACTACAGCAGCAGTAATTAAGCTTAGTGCCAAGATGTCTAGATTTCCTGTCAGAATTGTGAACAATTCAAGTGCTAGCGCAGAACACCATGAAAAAATAGGGTTTTGTAGGAATAAGCGGGTTATTATCCCCAATGGGTTTGACGTGGATCGGTTTTTTCCCACTCAGGAGGTAGGAAACAAAATACGTATAGAATTGGGAGTTTCTGATCAATCCATTATGATTGGACTCATTGCGCGCTATCATCCTATGAAAGATCATTTAAATTTTTTGCAAGCTGCAAAAATGCTGCTTCAGGATATGGAGAATGTTGAATTTGTATTGGTTGGAACAAATGTTGATAGGAAAAATAGTGAATTGATGCAACAGATGGACAAGATAGGCAAAAAAGAAAAATTTCATTTATTAGGAGAACGAAGCGATATTGCGGAGATAATAGGCGCTTTGGATATAGCCGTATCCTCTTCAATAGCCGAAGGTTTTCCGAATGTCGTGGGAGAAGCCATGTCCTGCGGGGTTCCATGTGTTGTGACCGATGTGGGCGATTCCGCATGGATCGTCAGTAACACCGGACGTGTAGTTCCTCCCCAAAATCCGCTAGCGTTGGCAGCCGCCTGCAAAGAACTGATCGAAATGGGGGCAGAGCAGCGCCGGGAATTAGGGAGAAAAGCCCGAAAAAGGATTGAGGAATGTTTTTCTCTTTCGTCCATTGTAAGGGAATATGAACTGCTTTACGAACACATTCTGAACATACGAAAAAAAGAGGAATGATGAGCACATGTGCGGTATAGCAGGGTTTATTTCGATTCAATCGAGATTAACAACAGACGAATTGCAACAACAAGCAATCAAAATGGGGGAATCGATTGTTCATCGAGGGCCTGATGATTCAGGAATATGGGTGGATGCTGAAGCAGGGATTGCTCTCGCTCACCGGCGTTTGTCCATTGTTGACCTTTCTCCAGAGGGCCATCAGCCCATGGTATCCCCAAGCGGACGATATGTAATTGTTTTTAACGGAGAAATCTATAATTTCTGTATATTAAGAGAGGAATTGCAACGTAGTGGTTATTCATTCCGCGGTCATTCGGATACGGAAGTAATGTTAGCTGCAATTGAACAGTTTGGAGTTGAGCCGGCGATAAAGAAATTCGTCGGCATGTTTGCGTTCGCACTATGGGATCGACAGGAACGAATGCTGATTCTGGGGCGTGACCGGATGGGGGAAAAACCGTTATTCTATGGTCGAATCGGTAATTCTTTTATGTTTGCTTCAGAATTGAAGGCATTGCGAAATCACCCCGATTTCAGGAGCGAGATTGACCGTAAGGCATTGGCGCTTTACATGCGCCATAACTATATTCCGGCTCCCTATTCGATTTATCGGGGAATCTTTAAACTTCTGCCGGGAACGATTTTAACTTTCCGATCCATGTTTCCTGATTCAGAATTAACTCCTGTTCCGTTCTGGACGGTCAGAGAGGCGGCCGAAAAGGGAGTGGAAAATTTGTTTGGCGGTTCCGAATCAGAAGCGGTGAACCGTCTGGATCAGCTTCTGCGGGATTCCGTGGGCCAACAGATGGTGGCAGATGTTCCTCTCGGGGCGTTTCTTTCCGGCGGGATTGATTCCTCTACTGTGGTGGCGGTGATGCAGTCGTTAAGCCGACAACCGGTCAAAACTTTTACAATCGGATTTCATGAGGAAGGTTATAACGAAGCAGAGCATGCCAAGGCTGTCGCCAGACATCTTGGAACTGACCATACAGAATTATATGTGTCTCTTGAACAGGCGATGGATGTGATCCCGAGACTTCCCGTTTTGTACGATGAACCATTTTCCGATTCATCCCAAATTCCCACTTTTCTGGTATCGCAGCTGGCCAGACAGCATGTTACTGTCAGTCTTTCCGGCGATGGCGGAGATGAGTTGTTTGGGGGATACAATCGGTATTTTTGGGGCCGAAACATATGGAGCAAGATTGGCTCCATTCCCAAACCGTTCAGGCAATTGGCGGCTCGCGGCCTCACTGTACTCTCTCCGCAAACCTGGAATTCCTTGTATGCAGCGGTTGCTCCTCTCGTACCGAATAGATTCAAGCTGCAGTTGCCGGGTGACAAACTCCACAAACTGGCAGATATACTGGCGGTGGAAAGTCCGGAAGCAATGTATCGGGATCTTGTTTCCCATTGGAAAAACCCAACGGCGGTCGTATTGGATACGGTTGAGCCTAAGACAGTGCTGAATGAGCAGCAATCATGGGCGCATCTTCCTGACTTTACGCAGCGAATGATGTATCTGGATATGATGACCTATTTGCCGGATGACATCCTGGTGAAAGTGGACAGAGCCAGCATGGGTGTTAGTCTGGAGTCACGGGTTCCGATGCTTGATCACCGCATTGTGGAGTTTGCCTGGACGCTTCCTTTGGCGATGAAGATCCGGAACGATCAGGGGAAATGGTTGCTGCGTCAGGTGTTATATAAATATGTGCCGAAAGAATTGATCGAACGTCCGAAGATGGGATTTGGTGTGCCGATCGATACTTGGCTGCGCGGCCCCCTGCGTCAATGGGCAGAACAATTGCTGGACGAAGAAAGGCTGAGACGGGAAGGGTTTTTCAACCCGGTTCCGATCCGGCAAAAATGGGCAGAACATCAGTCTGGAAAGCGCAATTGGCAGTACTATTTATGGGATGTATTGATGTTCCAGGCTTGGCTTGAGCAGCAGTAGAATGTTTGCCAGGAAATGAAAGGAGTGGAACGATGACCAAGCGTAAGCAGATTTTGGTTACCGGAAGTGCGGGATTTATTGGATTTCATTTGTCAAAGAGATTGTTGGCGGAAGGTTATAATGTTATCGGGTTGGATAATCTGAACGATTACTATGCAGTATCGTTAAAAGAAGCCCGTCTGAAGCAACTGCAAGAGATTTCCGGTTTTTCGTTTATACGCGGTTCCTTGGAAGATCGTCAAACAATCAATCAGATGTTTGCCGAGAATTCTATTTCAGTTGTGGTGAATCTGGCTGCCCAGGCGGGGGTTCGTTACAGTCTGGTTAATCCGCATGCTTACATTGATGCAAACATCGTCGGTTTTATGAATATTCTCGAAGCGTGCCGACATAACCAAGTGGAGCATCTGATTTATGCATCCTCAAGTTCCGTATATGGAGCTAATACAAAAATGCCGTTTTCGGTTCATCATAATGTGGATCATCCAGTAAGTCTGTATGCAGCGACGAAAAAAGCAAATGAACTGATGGCGCATACCTACAGCCATTTGTATGGGCTGCCGACAACAGGGCTGCGGTTCTTTACGGTATACGGTCCGTGGGGACGACCGGATATGGCATTATTCTTGTTTACAAAGGCTATTCTTTCCGGTGAACCTATTAAAGTGTTTAATCACGGAAAAATGAAAAGAGATTTTACCTATATTGATGATATTGTGGAAGGGATTATAAGACTGGTCAACAGAAAGCCTGAGCCGAATTTGGAATGGAGTGGGGACAATCCGGATCCGGGGACAAGCTATGCACCTTATAAAATCTACAATATTGGAAATAACAGACCGGTTGAACTGTTACATTTTATTTCGGTACTCGAAGAAAAATTGGGACGAGAGGCGAAAAAAGAATTTCTTCCCTTGCAGGCAGGGGATGTCCCGGAAACGTATGCGGATGTTGACGATCTGATGCGGGAAGTGAATTTTCAACCGAATACCTCAATTGAAACAGGGATTGGACGTTTTGTCGACTGGTATCGTGATTACTACGGGGTGAAATAGACATGTTGAGTGTTTTTTCGAAAAGGCAGGAGGTTTCAGTTCTGCTGAAAATCTGGTTCCTGTTCTTTGTATATTCGATGATAGTAGCCCTGCTGGTTCAGTTGGTTGTTTTGCCCTATCTGTTTCCAGCCTGGCATTCGGGCAACGGACTTCTGGTTGGAGGAGATTGGCTAACTTTTCATCGTATCGCTGCTGATCTTGCACAAAGAATTCTGATTCACGGATGGTCCGAGTGGGAACTGAGGCCTGATGGACAAGCTCCTGCTGGAATTGCGGCGATTGTCTATGCCTTAACAATACCCGAACCGTGGACATTGGTTCCGATTCATGCAGCGCTGCATGCAACAGCCGGAGTAGTTCTGTTACGTATTGTCAAGGTTTTTGTGTCTGTCGATCGTTATGCTTTATGGTGCGTTCTTCCATTCGTGATGTATCCGTCCGCAGCTACCTGGTATACGCAAATCCACAAGGATGGATATTCCATATTAGGATGCTTTTTGTTTGTTTATGGATGGATACGGTTGGCGCAGATGAAAGACCGATGGAATTTCTGGTTCGTTTTACGAGTTGTACTATGGATAATGACCGGAAGTTTCTTGGTTTGGGTTGTCCGCCCATATGGAACACAAATGCTGCAGGGTACGGCGGTATTATTAAGCATTTTTCTGACATTCATCTTTTTTCTTAGGGCGATCCAGACAGACTGGCCATGGGAGCGGGCGGTATCCGGAATCTTGTTGATGTGGAGTCTGGTGATTGGAATCTCCCCGCTGGCGCAAACCGGTATTGTGAAACAGGTACCGGTTGCAGAAGATAAGAAAGTACCGGTTGCAGAAGATAAGAAAGTGCCGGTTGCAGAAGATATGCAAAAAAAGACCGTACCAGACAATCATTGGCAAGCGACGGGGTGGATGCCTAGTGCTCTGGAAAGCAAAGTGTATTCCCTTGCAGTAACAAGGGAGGATTTTCTTAGAGGGTACCCGTCTGCGGCCAGCAATATAGATATGGAAATCAGTTTTCACAGCGTAAAAGACATGATCTTGTATCTTCCGAGAGCTATTCAAATCGGCTTTTTGGCTCCGTTTCCAAGTCAATGGTTTGAGGGAGGGAGCTTGGAATCTAATACGATGATGCGGCGATTGTCGATGTTCGAAATGATAGGCATTTACATTTCGCTAATGGCATTTCCAATTGCAATCGCTCGTTGGGGACGACGTACAGAATTTTGGATTGTCCTTATATTTAGCTGCGTTATGATCCTGATATACAGTTATACGATTCCAAATGTAGGTACTTTGTACAGAATGCGATATGGATTTCTAATGTTGATTGCAGCCGTCGGATTCGCTGGGCTGTTGTCTTTTATCAAAAATGAATACCAGTATTTGAACCGGGAGTGATGGGCATGAACCGAAAAATTGCGGTTGTAGGGCTTGGATATGTAGGCTTGCCGGTAGCTGTAGCCTTTGGAGAGAGGGTTCCGGTTGTCGGATTTGATATTAATTCAAAACGAATTGCAACATTGCAGCAAAACATTGATTATACGGGTGAAGTGAAATCAGAAGAACTGGAAAGGGCGAAAATCGAGTTCACGAATGATGAAGCTCGCTTGAGAGAATGTGACTTTATTATTATTGCGGTTCCTACTCCGATTGATCATGCAAAGCAGCCTGATCTGACTCCTCTGATAAAAGCGTCAGAAACGGTAGGTAGAAATCTGCAGCCAGGAACGATTGTTGTCTATGAGTCTACCGTGTATCCGGGAACTACCGAAGAAGTATGTATTCCCGTGCTTGAACAGCATTCCGGTTTGCGAGCCAGTCAAGACTTTTTTGTTGGGTATTCCCCGGAGAGAATCAATCCTGGTGACAAACAACATACTTTCAAAACAATCGTTAAAGTGGTTTCCGGTCAGACTGAAGATACGTTGAATGTCATTGCGGATGTGTATGGTATGGTTGTAGAGGCGGGTGTCTACCGGGCATCCTCGATCAGGGTGGCAGAAGCGGCGAAAGTAATTGAGAATACCCAGAGGGATTTGAATATTGCCCTCATGAATGAACTCGCAATTATCTTTGATCGTCTAGAGATAGACACAACCGAAGTTCTTGCTGCTGCTGGAACCAAGTGGAACTTTCTACGGTTTACGCCCGGGCTTGTCGGAGGTCATTGTATTGGTGTAGATCCATACTATTTAACGTATAAGGCAGAGAGTATTGGTTACCATCCTCAAGTAATATTGGCGGGGCGCAGGATTAATGATGGGATGGGGAAATTTATTGCAACATCTTTAGTTAAGCAGATGATACTCAAAGGAATTCCGATTCAAGGTTCTCGTGTGACCATTCTGGGACTCACCTTTAAAGAAAACGTGCCGGATATACGCAATTCTAAAGTGATTGATATCATCCGCGAATTATGGGAATTTGGAGTAGAAGTTCAGGTTACGGACCCCCTGGCAGATGCGAAGGAAGTACATGCAGAATACGGATTGGACCTAATTGAGGTAAATGAGCTCCTGGCGGCCGATGCAGTGATTTTAGCAGTGTCTCACAAGAATTATATCGACATGGGATGGAAAGGTATAACCGCCTTATTAAAGAACGAACAGGGGATTGTAGCGGATGTGAAAAGTGTGTTAGATGTGAACACTATCCCTGACAAAGTGACTCTGTGGAGACTGTAGAGGGTGAAATGTTGTGATTTTAATAACAGGGTGGACAGGTAATACGGGAAGTTTTGTGCTGAAGAAGATACGTGAGAAGTTCCCGCATAAAGAGATAATAGGGATCTCCCGGTCTCATAACGGTCAGAAGAATGAAGGGATATTGGTAGAAATAGCGGATCTTTCCAAAGAAGATCAGGTGAGAGCGGTTTTTGAGAAATACCGTTTTGAAACCATCATTCATATTGCAAATATTCGATACTCTTCACTATTGATGCAATTGGCAAATACCTATCGTGTTCCCCATATCATTATGGTGCATACTACAGGCATCTATTCGAAATATCAAGCGTACAGTTCCCTGTATAAGGAAATTGAAGAATCCATTCTTAAGAAATCGTATGAAAACACCACATTCACGATTCTCCGTCCTACTATGATTTATGGGAACAGTCGGGATCATAATATGCATAAACTGATTCGTTTCCTGGCACGATCACCTGTTTTCCCTGTTTTTGGGGATGGATCGGCAGTCATGCAACCGGTTCATGTGGAAGACTTGGCTGCTGCGATTGTTGCTTGTGTAAATAATGAAAAGGCAAAAAACAAGGATTATGATCTTTCCGGGGGAACTGTTGTAACATATAAAGAAATCTTACAGATGATTATCGGATTATTACAGAAAAAAGTTATTTTTTTTCATGTTCCCTTAAAATTGGCCATAGGGCTGGCTTCTATTTATGGTAAACTGTCAAAGAAACCATTGATTTCTGTGGAACAGATAGAAAGGTTGCAAGAAGACAAATCCTATCCATTTGATAAAGCGGCGGCCGATCTTAATTACCATCCGCGCTCTTTCTTTGAAGGCATTAAACAAGAGATAAGCGAACTCAAAAAAGAAGGGCTAATATAGATGAAGATACTTCAGGTAACTGCGGTTGATTTTACATTAAAAAAGTTTTTGTTACCACTGGTTGACGCTCTTCAGAACGAAGGGCATACGGTTGATACTGCTTGTAATTGCGGAGAAATTGGCACTGAATTGAAGCGGAAAGGCTATACTTTACACCATATTCCCTTTGCAAGAAATCTTAATCTGGTCAGCCATGTTTTGAATGTCTGGAGATTAATTAAACTGATAAAAAGAGAAAAGTATCATTGCATTCATACACATACGCCTGTTGCCAGTATTATTGCACGTTTAGCCGGTAAAATTGCTAGAGTACCGGTTATCGTGTATACGGCTCATGGATTTTATTTTCATGAGAACATGAACCCCATAGCTTATAATATTGCCTATTATCTTGAGAAAATATGGGGGAAGTATTTCACTGACTACCTTTTCTTTCAGAGTAGAGAAGATTATCAATTAGCGTTTGTGAATCGGTTTAATCTTCCTGATCGGTTAATTCATATAGGGAATGGTGTTTCGGCAGAATTATTCAATCCTTCTTTGTATGATAGGGATGTCCTCCGGAAAAATATGGGATTTGTAGAGGACGATATAGTATTGATTTTCGTAGGGAGACAGGTGAGAGAAAAAGGGATTGAAGAGTTGATTGACGCATATAAGATTGTGAAGGAAAAACACGACAGCATCAAGTTAATGGTTGTTGGAGGCAGTGTTGAAGGGGATCGAGATGGTCTTGACGTTTCCTGCTTGTTGAACCGGTTGCCTGAAAAGGTTAGGCGTGATGTATATTTATTGGGATTACGAAACGATATACCGCAATTGTTAAGTATGGCTGATGTGTTTTTGCTCCCTTCATATCGTGAAGGTCTTCCAAGGTCAATCATTGAAGCGATGGCTATGGGAAAACCTATCATTGCAACCGATATTAGAGGATGCAGAGAAGAAATAATTCCGGAATTTAATGGATATTTGTGTCAGGCCAAAGATAGCGATGATTTGGCCCGGAAAATATTAAAGCTACTTGAAGCACCTGATGCTGTCAAGCGTTTTGGCCAAAACTCAAGAGAACTTTTTCTTGAGGAATTCGATGAAAAGAATGTTTTGGAAAAACAGTTGATGGTTTTCCGGAACATAGATGGAGAGATGAAGAGTGTACAATTATCTAAAGCGTACAATTGATTTTTCGTTGGCCATTGTATCATTGGTACTGCTTTCTCCACTCTTTCTTATGATAAGCATTTTAATAAAGATTGAGTCCAAGGGACCCATTTTCTTTACTCAAAAACGAGCCGGTCAAGACGGTAGATTATTTACAATTTATAAGTTTCGAAGCATGAGAATTGATACACCTAACGTTGCTACTGATAAACTTGGCGATCCTTCTGAATATGTAACGCGGGTTGGACGTTTCATCCGCAAAACCAGTTTGGATGAACTTCCTCAATTGATTAATATCTTGCGTGGGGATATGTCCTTCGTTGGTCCTCGCCCTGCATTGTTCAATCAATATGAATTGATTGAAGAAAGACAACGGCAAGGCATTCACCGAATTAAGCCGGGGTTGACAGGGTATGCCCAGATTATGGGGCGGGACTACATCTGTGATGAACAAAAAGTGGCATATGACAGGTTTTATCTGGAACACATGTCCCTTTCTTTGGATTTCAAGATACTATTCTTAACTTTTTTCAAGGTTATGAATGCAGAAAACGTCAAGGGATGACAATCATCAAAGGGTGGGATCGTCTTGGGGGCTCGCCAGCGGTTTCTATTGCTTGGTTTGGTAGACACCATAATTATTGCATGCGCTATCACTCTAGCGTATTTATTACGTTTTGATTTCCAAATTCGAATGCCGTATTTCAAATTGGTTCCATATGTGATACTCATGCATGTAGGTATTCTGCTCCCCGCGTTTTACAAGGCAAAATTGTATCGGAGAGTGTGGCAGTATGCCAGCGTTGGGGAACTCATCTCAATTGTAAAAGCAGTAACTGTTTCAGAGCTGCTTTTTTATGCGATTCATCTTACCCTGCAGATGATTGAACCAACTTTGGTTGTTCCACGCTCCGTATATATTTTGTCTTGGGCATTTATTGTCTTGGGGGTGGGTGGGTCACGGTTTGCCTGGAGGATGTTTCGCGACAGCTATTTAAAAATTCAGCCCCACCACAAACGAACGATGATCATAGGTGCGGGGGATGCGGGGGCCATGATAGCCAAAGAGTTGAAGCATTCTCCGGATACAGATTGCTATCCGGTTGTGTTTATTGATGACGATCCTTCAAAAAAATTGCTGGAAGTTATGGGATTGCCCATTGTTGGCTCGCGACATGACATACCCGAAGTGGTAAAAAGATTCAAGATCCAGGAGATCATCATTGCTTTACCCTCTGCATCCCGGAGTGAGATTGCCGATGTTCTCAATATTTGCAAGAAAACCAGGGCCAATATAAAAATTCTTCCAAGGGTTGCGGACCTGGTAAACGGCAAAGTGTCCTTAAAAATGATCCGTGATGTCAAAATCGAAGACCTGTTAGGGCGCGAACCTGTAAGGGTGGATCTCAATCATATTGTTAATTATGTGAAAGATAAAGTAGTTATGGTGACTGGAGCCGGGGGATCCATCGGATCTGAGCTGTGTCGCCAGATTGCGTCATTTTCACCTGAAAAGTTGCTATTGCTGGGCCATGGTGAAAACAGTATCTACGATATTGAATTGGAATTATTGAGGAACTATCCAGATATTAAGCTTGAACCGATAATCGCAGATATTCAAGACCGACACCGCATTGAGAGTATCTTCGCCCGGTACAAACCAGCCGTTGTCTTTCATGCAGCCGCTCATAAGCATGTACCGCTTATGGAGCGAAACCCCTCGGAAGCGATAAAAAACAATGTTTTGGGCACAAAAAATGTTGCGGAATGTGCCCACATTTATGGTGCGTCGCATTTTGTTCTGATTTCTACTGATAAGGCAGTAAATCCGACCAGTGTGATGGGGACGACAAAGCGGATTGCCGAAATGATTGTTCAAAGTTTGGATAAGGAAAGCAATACAAAATTTGTGGCTGTTCGATTTGGAAATGTCTTGGGGAGCAGGGGGAGTGTAATTCCTGTCTTCAAACAGCAAATTGAACATGGAGGTCCAGTCACCGTTACACATCCTGATATGGTTCGATACTTTATGACCATACCTGAAGCTGTTCAGTTGGTAATTCAGGCAGGTGCACTGGCAAAAGGGGGCGAAATCTTTATCTTGGATATGGGTGAGCCTGTAAAGATTGATGATTTGGCTCGTGATTTAATACGTTTGTCAGGTCTGGAACCTGACGAAGACATCAAAATCATATATACAGGCATCCGCCCTGGTGAAAAACTTTTTGAAGAGATTTTGGCTGATGAAGAGGGAACGGAAGCTACCCGACATGACAGGATCTTTGTGGGGAAACCTCTTGATTTTTCCAGGGACGAATTGTTCTTCATGTTGCGGATGCTTGAACAAACCATATCGAAGGAAACGATTGAATCGGCAAATCAAATCCGACAGATTTTGCGCCAAATAGTTCCCACCTATCAATGGAAACCGGAAAAAACAGGTTCAGCCGTGGGAACTTCCAAATTGGAAGCCATGGCTGCATCCAGAGAATTTGCCGCTGGCACAGAAAAATGATATTCATGAAGAAGCGGAAAGCAGCGGTTATCCTTGTCCTGTCAATTATTCTGGCGGCCACTTTTTTTAGAGATTCCTGGTTGCCCGCTCTGGCGGAACATTTGGCAATTCAAGAGAATGCGACTCCAAGTGATGTGATCATAGTGCTTGGGGGAGAACGCAAGGGTGAACGAACGGAAAGAGCAGTCAAACTTTATAAAGAAGGCTATGCACCTCAGTTGCTGTTTTCTGATGGCACAGACCTTTCGTGGCGAATTCGTTCCGTTAATGAGATGACTGCCTTGGCCAAACAGCTGGGAGTTCCCGAGGCTTCCATCTATATTGAAGACCGGTCACGAAGTACTTATGAAAATGCTTTGTTTACAAAACAAATTCTATTGGACAAGGGTTGGAAGTCCGCAATTATAGTTACTACCAACTGGCACTCTCGTAGAACGAAAATGGTATTTGAAAAAGTGTTTGAAGGGTCAGGAGTTCAGTTGAGTTATGCGGCTGCTGCGGACAAAGTACACAATAGTCTGGACAAATGGTGGAAGGATCCGGAGAAACAACAGACGGTCTTGACTGAATGGGCCAAATTAATTGTATATTGGATAAAGTATTTAATGTAGGAAATTGTCGTCTTCCGGCGAATTCTAGTAGACTAGAAGAATTTGCCGGGGGAGGACTTTTTTTCTATGCGGCGGAGAGGGAACAGGCGGTCTGAACGGAAGATTCCGTTTGTCATACTCGCATTGAGTACTATTTTGGCATCTACTGGGGTGCCTTTCGGGGCAGCGACTGCGTATGGGGCTGAGGGTAAGCAAGTAAATACCGTGCAGCAGGGTGTAATAAACGACATTGTCAATTTGCGGCAGGGGCCGGGAACCACTTTTTCGATACTTACGACACTGCCGCCGGGCACAGTAGTCGAACTGCTGCAGAAGAATCAAGACAATTGGTGGCAAGTACGGGTGAATGGGCAGACGGGCTGGGTTTTCGGAGAATATGTCGTTCCGAAGACTCCCGCTGATCAAACGGTATTGCGGATCGAACAGCATCCGAAAGATCCGAATTTCTATGAAGTGAAAGACGGAAAGCTGTATCATGTTTTGGGGACTCCCGAGAAACGGTCGGCCTCTTTCCTAGTGGGCACTGCGCCTTCTTTCCTGAGAACAGGTGCTGTGTATGTGCGGGATGCGAACTATCAATTCTATCGTCGGGACCCGGACGGGGACAAGAAGGTGGGCACCCATGTGCCTGCTTACGTGACGTTGGATCTGCGCTACCAGGCTCCCATTTCGGCAGCTGACATCGACCGGTTCATCAGCTCCAGTCGCCCCAATAGTCCCTTGGTTGGGAAAGGCCAGATTTTTCTCAATGCCCAGAAACAATACGGGGTGAATGCCCTCTATCTGGCGTCTCATGCGATTCATGAAAGTGACTTTGGCTTGTCGCAGATTGCACGGGACAAGAACAATCTGTTCGGCTATATGGCGTACGATTCTGACCCTTATGGCTCCTCGGCTTATTTCAAGACGATGGAGGACTCGATCCTGTACGAGGCTTATTTTGTCGCCACCCAATATTTGAGCCCTTCCGGCAAGTGGTACCAGAAAGCTTCCACGCTGGACGGCATGAACGTGTACTATGCAACCGACCCCTACTGGGCGGAAAAAATCGCCGGCATCATGGAGCGAATCCGTCCCTACAATGCGAAGGACTATGCCAATTCGCGACCCTTGCCGATTGTGGCTGCGAAACCGGCGGGGCCTGTGCAGGAACCGATTGATACGACTTTGGCGCAAGCATTTCCGGCGGGTACCTTTGCTGTAACGTCGGAAGAGGTGAACTTCCGTGCTCTTCCGTCGACCTCGGCGCAAAAGTATGGGATGCTGCCGGGCGGCCAGAAAGTGACTGTACTCGGCAAGAGCAAGAAGAACTGGTACCAGGTGAAGGTGAATGACCAAATTGGATGGGTGTTTGGGGATTATATCACGGGGATCGCTGTTGCGAATCCGGTACAAGATCCCTCGGGGGTCTTGGGCAGCAGATCCGGTTTGCCCGGCAGTTCCAATGTGATTACCGTATGGTTGGACGGGGAACTGTTGAGCTTTGACCAACCGCCGATCAAGACGAATGATCGGGTACTGGTGCCGCTGCGAGTGATTTTCGAGAAGTTGGGAAGCAAAGTGGAGTGGGAAGGCAGCACGCAAACGGTCACTGCTGTCAAAGGCAAAACCATCGTTACGCTGCAGGTCGGTTCGAAAGTGGCCAAGAAGGATGGTAAGTCGATACCGCTGGATGTGGAGCCAATTACTCTAAACGACCGCACGCTAGTCCCCGTGCGGTTTGTGAGTGAAGCGTTGGGGGCGAAGGTGGAGTGGGATGGCGCTGCCAATAGGGTGAATATATTTACAAAGTAGGAACAAAAATTCTCGGTGGAAGAGATCCTCGTCGGTAGCTGTAGAGTTTACAGGTGCTGGCGGGGGTTTTTCAATTCCTAAGATAATAGTGGGCAGTACCCTGATTTGGAGAATTTTTCTCGAAAACTGTTTATTTTTTTTCGTAAATGTATAATATAGAACTATATAATGAGAAATTTTCGGAGGTGTACTATGCTGGTACAGTTTAGCGTTGGCAACTTTTTGTCATTTAAAGAAGTTGTTACATTAAGCATGGTAGCTTCATCAATCAGAGAACATCGAGACACTAACGTGTTTGAAGTGCATAAAGATCTAAGATTGTTGAAGAGTTGCGTTGTTTATGGTGCAAATGCGAGTGGTAAAAGCAATCTTTTTAAAGCAATGAGTTTCATGCGCAAATTCATTAGAAACTCATCCAAAGAAGGTCAATTTGGTGAAGAAATTGAAGGTGTGGAAAGCTTTCGTTTAAGTACGGAAACATATGATAAACCGAGTCATTTTGAGATTGTATTCTTTCATGAGAACGTCTTATACAGATATGGGTTTGAGGTTGATTATCAAGAAGTCAAGAATGAATGGCTATTTTATATGCCAAAAAGCACAGAAATTGAGCTTTTTACACGTGCTGGAGAAGAGTTTAAGATCTCGAAGGGATTCAAGGAAGGCCACGGCTTGGAAGACAGAACAAGAAATAATGCCCTCTTTCTGTCTGTGGTTGCTAATTTTAAAGGGAAAATCTCTACAAAAATCCTTGAATGGTTTGGAACATTTAACATTATTTCCGGTCTTGAAGATAATTATTTTGATTACACTAGACGAAAACTCAAAGATGAAGATTTCAAAAAACTATTTATTAACCTCATGCACTCCGCTAATTTAGGAATTGACGATATCGAAACTGATGATGAAGATGATGTTCCCAAATTTGTTTTGGAGGATGTGCTTAAAAAGTTTGCCCCAATTGCTAATAGTCCGGAATTGGCGGTTAGGATCAGGAATTTAACCCTTAACACTCTACACAAAAAATATGATCATGACAAAAATATCGTTGGCTATGAAAAATTTCAGTTGTTCGAGCATGAATCCGAGGGAACCAAAAAGTTATTTTCTTTGTTTGGTCCGATTATTGATTCTCTAAATAACGGTAAAATTCTTGTTGTTGATGAATTGGATGCCAAGCTGCACCCATTGTTAACTAGGTTCATTATTCAGTTGTTCCATTCAAACGACCATAATCCGAAGAATGCACAGTTAATCTTTAATTCCCATGACACAAACTTGTTAAGCAGACTTTACTTTAGAAGAGATCAGATCTGGTTTACCGAGAAAGATGATTATGGAGCAACTGATTTGTATTCTCTTGTAGATTACAATGTCAGAAATGATGCATCTTATGAGAAGGATTATTTGTTGGGTAAATACGGGTCGATTCCCTACATTGGACACTTCCATTTTTATGATGAAGCCAAGGAGGATGTCCATAATGGGGAGTGACGATTTATTCAAGAAAAGAAAGACTAGGAAAGACTACCGAAGAAGAGTGGCGCAAAGAGGAAACGATAGAGATCTTATTTTGATTGTTTGTGAAGGAACACAATCAGAACCGCTTTACTTTCAAGGTTTTCGACTAACAAATGTTGATGTGGTGGGAATCGGCGGAGATCCGTTAACTGTAGTGGAAAGGGCCAAAGTAGAAAGAAATAAGGCTAAAAAAGAGGGAAAAGTATACGATCAAGTGTGGTGTGTATTTGATCGAGATAATTTTCCAAAACAAAGATTTAATGCTGCATTGCAAAAAGCTGACAGTTATGGTTTTAAAGTCGCTTATTCGAATGAAGCTTTTGAATTGTGGTACGTTCTTCATTTTGAATTCCTGAACAGTGGGATAACACGGGAGGATTACAAGGATAAATTGTCTGCACGCCTTGGTTTTAAATATCAAAAGAATGACCCCAAGATCTATGAATATCTTTTGGTTAAAGGCAATCAAGAAACGGCCATTCGAAATGCTGACAGGCTATTGGGTCTGTATCCATCCTTTAATCCTGAAGCGAATAAACCTTCAACCACTGTACACCACTTGGTTCAGGTGCTGAAACAATGGAAAAAAAGTTGATTCAACAACAAGCCGGATCTTGCAACAAGACCCACTTTAAGTTGACTCAAGTTTGACACAGCCGTACGGGACGAAACCTCCCGGAAAGTGATCCTGGAGAAGCAATGTGATAACCGTATGGCTGGACGGGGAACCGTTGAGCTTCGACCAGCCTCCGATCAAGACGAAGGATCGGGTTCTGGTGCCGCTACGAGTGATTTTCGAGAAGTTGGGAAGTAAGGTGGAGTGGGAAGGCAGCACGCAGACGGTTACGGCTGTCAAAGGCAAAACCACCGTTACACTGCAGGTCGGGTCGAAAGTGGCCAGGAAGGATGGTAAGTCGATACCGCTGGATGTGGAACCAATTACCCTAAACGACCGCACGCTAGTCCCCGTGCGGTTTGTGAGTGAAGCGTTGGGGGCGAAGGTGGAATGGGATGGCGCAGCCAATAGGGTGGATATATTTACAAAGTAGGAACAAAAATTCTTGGTGGAAGAGATCCTCGCCGGTAGCTGTGGAGTTTACAGGGGCTGGCGGGGTTTTTCAGAGGATTTCGCTTCATTACAAAAAGGTGTTCGAGGGACGTTTCTGTGGTATGCTGAAAAGTAAAGAAAGTATGATTTTGAAAGAAAGGTGGAGTCGTATATGGAAGTATCACGTATTAGTTCAAAGGGGCAGGTTACGATCCCTAAGTCGATTAGAGAACGGTTGAAGCTTGACGCAGGGGATAAGGTTGCATTTATTGAAGAGAACGGCAAAATTATCATCACAAAATCAAGTACTATTGCTTTAAGAGAGTTTTTTGAGTCCGTTGCTAAAGAGGCTGAAGCCAAAGGAATAACTGGAGAGGATCTGCTAAATGATTTAGAAAAAGTCCGGGAGGAAATGTGGAATGAGCGGTACAAAAAATAATGCGATGAGGGTATTTGTCGACTCAAACGTACTCATATCCGCTATTCAAACAGACAAGACGCTATCGTTAAAGCTATTGCTCACCCTTTCAGAAGAACATAGGCTGATCATATGTAGTCATTCAATAACGGAAGTATCAAAGGTTTTGAGTATGCGGTTTCCAAATAAAATGGCAGAGTGGGACCGGTTATTATCTCGGCTTGAGTTTGAATTAGCGTATACCCCGTCAGACTTGTCCGCATTCAAAGCCCCTTATATCCGTGATGATAAGGATATTCCCATCCTGGTGTCAGCCGTTATTGCCCAGCCCGACATTCTCATTTCCGGAGATCAGGACTTTCACACAAAAGAAATTCGTGAATATTTTGCGGTATATACACCGGCTGAATTTTTGAGGTATTTTGGATACATAAAATAAGCAAGCTAGTAACCCGTTATTTGTTTTGTTCATTCCACATTTCCTCCCGAACTTTCTTCAACTCCTCTAACAAATCTTCTTCAGTGATTCCTTTTTCCTTTGCCTCTTTACTTAAAGCATCCTGCAGATTTCGCAACGCAACTAAGCTGGCTTTGGTTATGACCACCTTGCCATTCTCTTCAATGAAGGCAACGCGATCCCCTTCGTTTAACTCAAGCCTGTCACGAATCGATTTGGGAATTGTAACTTGCCCCTTGGAACTGATTCTTGATACTTCCATGATCGTATCCCCCTTTTCTTTACATTCTTACTTTCTTTACTTTTCAGTATACCACAGGTGGCTGTTAAAAACGCAAGTGTCGTCCACAATGTATAGCCCGTTCTTAGACGCTTTTATAGTTTTTTTCTGGTTGAAATAGACGAGAATAGCGGCCAAAAAAGAAAGAGAAGAAAGAGAAAAAACAGAGAACAAGTTGTGGCGAAGTTAATCCTAAACTATAGCACCCATTTGCATTTAAAAATAATTTGTAAGCATGTTGGGCAAATAGTCTTGGCCTCCCCTGTAGTAAACGAAATCAAAGAGCTTGCTGAAAGCGATTGTGTTGAATTGGGGAGTAAAATTATAGAGCCGGATAGCGTAATAATCCTAAGTATATTACAGATGAGATTGTAAAAAGGGCTTTTCAAAGATTAGGACTCTGACAACCTACTCCAACAAACCTTCTTCAGTTATCCCTTTTTCCTTTACCTCTTTACTTGAAGCATTCTGCAGATCCTGCAATGCAATCAGGTTGGCTTTGGTCATTTCTTACTATTCAGTATACCGCAAGATACTGTCAAAAAAATTGAAAGTGCCGCCTGGATCCCCTATTGTGGTGCACTCCGGTCAAATTGGGGAAAAATAGGTCTGATTGACAGTCTTATAATTGATTTTTCGATGGATACCCAATCAATAGAACTGATTTCCAGTTCTATTCGGGGAGATCTCGGGGTGGGTACCCCTAATCTGGTATATAGGACGGAAAAACAGTCCTATTTTGAGAAGTTCCTCTGAAATCGGCAAAATAAGACTGGAAAACAGTCTTACTGTTACCGTCACCTTTATGCCGCCTTTTCGTTCGCATTTGGGGCAGGGGGCAGCTCTCGGTTTCGGGAGCCGATTTTAAGCCGAATCCGCAACCCAGTCAGTACCCGCAACCCAGTCAGTACCCGCAACCCAGTTCATACCCACAACGTTGTTTAACAAAACGAGAAATCTTGAAGGCCCCCATCCACCTCGCAACGTCTAATCCATTGGCATGGTTCGCCGACCACCTCACGCCAAATTTTTTCCAACGCCTCATAATCAACAACTGTGTGCTGGGGGTAGAGGACTCCTCGCTCCTCTGGATTAAATATGTATAATAAACAAAAGGACGGTGACCGGAAATGAAATTTATTACTGCCGATAGGGTTGAATGGTCCAGAGCAGGATTGATTGAGCTGGCCAGGATGTATGCTGATCCCTTGGAACTATTTCAATTGACATGTTGATAATGAACCAAAAGTATCATATGCTTGAAGAAAGTAAATTTGGTTTTGGGAAAGAGGCGATATCTTATGAAAAAGGTCGCTGGCTTTCTTGTCTTTTTGGCAGCGGGCATCTTAGTATATGGCTCCCTCGGTGCGACCGGAGTCCTGCCGGAATCGAATTGGGACCCCGTTGCTTTCTTGCTGGGTGTTTGTGGATTGGCAGCCACGATAGCCGGAATAGGTTTTGCACTTTACGGTTATTACAATATAAACCACGCTGAAAAAATTATAGAACAAAAGCTTCGGGTGAAGCTCGAAGAGTTTAAACAAGAGGCCCATGAAGAAAGTATTAAAATGCAAGAGGCGTTACAAAAACTAATAACCGGTTATAACATGGAATTCAACGTCAAAAATATTGACGCTGCGATTAGTTTGTATGAGCAAGCTGTTCAAACGTATCCAAAAGTTTATAATGGATTCACCGCTCTTGCCTATGCTTACTGGAACCATAAAAATGACCTTGTGTTAGCGAAAGAGTACTTCGATCTGGCTTTACAATATAGCCCAAACTCTTATCAGGCTTTGTTTGACTTGGCACGCTTCTCGGCTTCGAACGGCGAACTCCTTTCCGCCTATAACTATCTGAAACGGGCTTTAGACATTAACCCTGATTCCTATAGAGATATTGAACCCGATCCTGCATTCCATCCTGTTCGCAACCATTATCCATGAAATTGACCATGACAAAGTTATTGGTGAAGTGCTAAAAATCAAAAGAAACAAGTTTGATGAAAACCAAATAAGGAAAGCGATGGATGAGTTAACTCGTATCCCTTGGCTTTCTTTATGAAAAACAGGACGTGTAGCCGATTATGATGAACGACAGAACGCTTGTCCCCGTACGGTTTGTGAGTGAAGCGTTGGGGGCAAGGGTTTTTTCTTCCACATTTCCACCGGGTTTTTCTCCAACTACTCCAACAAATCTTATTCTGTTATCCCTTTTTCCTTTACCTCTTTACTTGAAGCATTCTGCAGATCCTGCAATGCAATCAGGTTGGCTTTGGTCATTTCTTACTATTCAGTATACCGCAAGATACTGTCAAAAAAATTGAAAGTGCCGCCTGGATCCCCTATTGTGGGGCATTCCGGTCAAATTGTGGCAATTTTTTTCGCGAGTAACTCTTCATAACATGCCTACTGAAAAAATAAGCCTGGTTCTCAGTCTTATAATTGAGTTTTCGATGGATACCCAATTAATAGGACTGAATTCCAGTTCTATTCGGGGGGATCTCGGGGTGGGTACCCCTAATCTGGTATATAGGACGGAAAAACAGCCCTATTTCCGGGAGTTTCTCTAAAATCGATAAAATAAGACTAGAAAACAGTCTATCTATTACTATCCTTTATTAGACCGCATTTCAGGCAGGGGGTAGAGGACTCTTCGTTCCTCTGGATAAAATATGTATAATAAACAAAAGGAGGGTGATCGGAAATGAAATTTATTACTGCTGAAGACCCTGATGTGGTTAGCCAAATAGAGGATAGTCGAGAAGATCGCAAAGTGGGTAGAACTTATTCTGGGGAAGCGGGATTGGAATTTTTACGCCAACAAATCCGTGAGTTTGAACTTGAACGTGAATCGAACCTATAGGTTTGAATGGTCCAGAGCAGGATTGATTGAGCTGGTCAGGAAAGACGGCCAAATCTATTGGTTAGGTGCGTATTCAATCTAACTTAAGCGCCATAATAACTAGAGACCGATCTTTTCTTCCTAAAAATTTAAAGTCATATTTTTTATAGAATTCAATTGTATTATCAAATGCCTCTACGGTTACGAAATTACATCCACTTACTTCCGATATCTCGTAAGCGCTTTTAATCGCTTCAAGCAGGAGATATTCGCCATATCGTTTACCTCTAAAACGACTGTCCACACCCAAGTAATGTATTTTTACTGCTGGAAGGTACTTAACCTCCGGGAGTGTCCATTGATGGTGTATAGCTTGTTCTCTTCTGATTTGTACTAAATCGTTATATAATGTAAAATACCCGACTAAATTTTGATGATCGTCAAAATAAAGTCGAGTAATGGCAGACTTCATGAGATGTAATTTAATGGCATGTTCTTTAAGAAAAAGCTCAACACTAAATTCATCTTCGCATTGGAAAGTGTCAATTAGGTTCTTGTGATCCTCACTAAGATATTCAAAAGCAAGCACTGGTTCTTACTTCCGCTCCTTAGCAGGTCTGTGATTTTTCAAAAGCTCTTTTAAATGCGAACGTTCAGGAGTTTGTGTTTTTCCGAATGCGTAATTAAGAAACTTTTGTTCTTGAGCTTCATCTTTAAATTCAACGATTGTAGGACGAATAGGCTTCACATGTGTTACCATGTATTTACGTCCTCCTTCCCCCTGCGTCATCATTCATCCCTCCTAGTCTTAGCATTGGTAAGAAAAACCTGCGCTATACTTAGTAAGGTTAGAACTGATAACGTCCCCCATTAATAAAATACATGTATTTTTTATAAACTACATGTTTTGTATTCTTTATACTATATGTTCGACAGAATTGTGTAAACACCTTTTTACGAAATACTGTTGAAAATTATGTAAACAAAACCCCGAACTAATCCGGATTTCTTCGACTCCTTCAACAAATCTTCGTATTGTTTAACAAAACGAGAAATTTTGAAGGCCCCCATCCATCTCGCAACGTCTAATCAATTGGCAAGGTTCACCAACCACCATCCGCCAAATTTTTCCCAACGCCTGAAACCTGACTCATAATCATCCGTATGATTCTATATGGTTATGAAGGATATGCCGATTGGCATATGCAGATCGACACTTGGAATCCTGTGGCACCGAGAGTACTCTAATTCTGTTGAATGGGGTGCGTGCGAAAGCAAACGTTTGTCCTTGGAAGGCGGGGAAGCAGTACCATGCAATAACCGGGCAGTGACATGCCTGGGGGAAAGTAGAGGGGAGAAACAGCACAATGGAGTTTTTGACCAGGTTTTCCTTGAAGAATACGGTCGCCGTTCTGATCATTACCTTTCTGATCGCGGCCGGTGGGATTGTGGCGGCCACCTCCTTGAAGGTGGAGAACATGCCTGACATATCCTTCCCGGTTGTGCTGGTGACGACTACATATCCGAACGCGTCTCCGGAAGACGTGCTGGAGGATGTGACCAAACCGCTGGAAAAGGCGGTATCCGGAATATCCGGATTGAAGACGCTCGAATCTTATTCGAATGACAACTACTCGGTTCTGGTGCTGAACCTGAACTCCGGAACGGATGTGGAAGAAGCGAGGGATGAGACCGAGCGGAAAGTGGCCGAGGTGAAGCTTCCTTCCGAAGCGGAGCGGCCCAAGGTGTCGACCGAATCTTTCGGCTCCGCGCCGATCTACTATCTGTCCGTCAGTTCCAAGAGCAAAAGCCTGTCGCCGGAAGCTCTCAACCAGTTGGTGAAAGACACCCTGATTGAAGAGATCGAAGGGCTGCCCGGTGTGGAGAAGGTCAAAGCCATCGGGGACCAGGTTCAGGAAGTTCATATTTACCCGAACCTGCAGGCGCTTGACCGGCACAACATTTCGCCGTCCCAGTTGAAGCAGCTGATTGAGTCGAACCACGTGGGAATCCCGGTGGGTTCGGCAAAAATGGACCAGGAGGACCGCGCAGTACGGCTGCTGAGCGAGTACACCAATCTTGAGCAGATCCGGCGTACGAAACTGTTCCTTCCGACCGGTCAAAATGGGGGCGGTCTCTCCTACGTGCAGCTGGGTGAACTTGCCGATGTGAAGATGGCGAGCGAATCGGAATTCCTCAGCCGTTTGAACGGGGACTCCGCCATCAGTTTGCGGATCTACAAGAAACGGGAAGCGAATGAAGTGGAGACCGGGAACGCCATCAATCAAAAAATCGCCGAGTTCAAGACTAGATACCCGGACCTGAAGTTGCAAACCGTGTACGACAGCTCGGTCGACATTAAAAATTCCATCAGCGGCATGTTGAAGGAAGGACTCCTGGGAGCGGTCATGGCGTCCGTCATGATTCTGTTCTTCCTGCGGAACCCGAAAGCGACCTTTGTTGTTCTTCTTTCCATTCCGTTGTCGATTCTCGTCAGCTTGATTTTTATGTCCCTCATGGGCATTACGCTGAACATCATGACCCTTGGCGGTCTGGCCATTGCGGTGGGCCGGGTGGTGGACGACTCGATTGTGGTGATCGAGAACATCTTCCGCCATCTGCAGTTGAAGCGGGAAGGCCGGGATCCGGAGCTGATCCGAGTGGCGTCCAAAGAAGTAACGAACGCTATCACCTCTTCCACTCTGACGACGGTTGCGGTGTTCGTTCCGATCGCTTTTGTCAGCGGGGTCTTGGGAGAAGTGTTCCGCCCCTTTGCGGTAACCGTCGTGTGCTCTTTGCTGGCATCCCTGATTGTAGCGGTGACAGTGGTTCCGCTGATGACCAAGTTGACGCTCTTGCGTTCCACCAACATTAAGGAACATGAACCGGGCAGGATTGCCCACATGTACCGAAACATCCTGACCTGGTCTCTGCAGCACAAGGGAAAGACCTTGATTCTGGCCGCCCTGCTCCTGTTCGGAAGCTTCGGTCTGGCGGCTACCCTGCACACTGCCCTTATGCCGGAGTCCGATCAGAAATACATTGTCGCCAACCTGACCATGTCAAAGGGAACTTCTTTGGAAGTGACCGACAAGATGGCGCAGCGAGTGGAAGCGATCTTTAAGCAGGAGCCGACGCTCGAATACCTGGAGTCCTACATCGGATCGAACTTTGAAGGGGCCGAGAGCCAGATCTCCAACCGGGCGTCGATGTTTATGAAGCTTCACAAGGATGCGGACATTAACGCCGTGGAAGCGAGATTCCGAAAGGAAACGGAAGCGATCATGCCGGCCGGCGCCAAGATCTCCATCAACCAGTTGACTGGCGGCGGGCCGCTGGAAGCCTATCAGATCGTGTTGAACGGTCCCGACAAGGCCAAGCTGCGCCAGGCAGCCGAAATGGTCCGGGCCAAACTGGAGCAGAATCCGCTCATGACCAACATCACCGACAACCTGTCCGACACGAAGTCGGAAATTGCGGTCCGGGTGGATCGTGACAAGGCAGCTGAGTACGGGTTGTCTCCGATCCAGGTGGCGGGTGATGTCAGGAGCCTGCTGGCCGACCTCGAACTTGGCAAGATGACCATTGACGGAACGGAATACGACCTGATTCTGGGGCTGCGCGAAGAAGATGTGGACTCCATTGAGAAAATCCGGGCTCTCATCATCAAGACCCCGACGGGTCAACAAGTGCGTCTGGGCGATATTGCGAAGGTTGTGCAGGAGGAAGCGCCGTCCCAGATCCGTCAGCGGGATGAGAAGCAATACGTGCTCGTATCGGCTGATATCACCAGCACCGACAAAGGCGGTGTGGGGGCAGCCGCTACCGCGGAAGTGAAAAAGCTGAAACTTCCGGATGGAGTGACCCTCTCGACAGCAGGTGTAACGGAAGAAATCCAGAAGAGTTTTATTGAAATGTTCTACGCGCTGGGCGCAGCGGTGTTCATGGTATACATCGTGATGATCATCAGCTTTGGCAACGCGATGGCGCCTCTCTCGATCCTGCTGTCCCTGCCGCTGGCCGCCATCGGCGGATTGTTCGGCCTCTTTGTCACCCAATCGACGCTTGACATCACCTCGATGATCGGCTTCCTGATGCTGATCGGGATTGTGGTTACCAACGCCATTGTGTTGATTGACCGTGTGCAGCAGCAGCGGGAAAACGGCCTCAGTACTCGGGAGGCGTTGATTGAAGCGGGGATTACCCGTCTGCGTCCGATCATCATGACGGCGGTTGCCACGATCGTGGCGCTGTTTCCGCTGGCGCTTGGCATGTCTGAGGGCGCCCTTATCTCCAAAGGTCTGGCCATCGTGGTGATCGGCGGTCTGATTACCTCCACCTTGTTGACGCTGGTGGTGGTGCCTGTTGGATACGAATTTTTCGATAAGGTCCGGACCCGTTTCTTCGACAGACGGGAGAGAAAGCTGGAGGCAAAGCGCCTCAAAAAGGCCCAAAAGACTGCGGTTGAAGGAGTGTAACAGGAGTCACAGCCTGCTGCCATCCCACTGTCGACAATTATGATCACTGTCAGCAATCTGACCCACTGCGGTGTTGCGGTGGATTCAATAGCACGAGTTCAAGAGAAGGAGTTTATTGAGATGAATCGGAAACTGGTAGTCATAGGAATGGTGAGTGCGCTGTCGCTGTCTGTCCTGGCGGGCTGTTCCGGCACCAATGACAAGGAAGCGATGGCAACGGTTGACCCGGGCGCCAATGCCGTAACTGTGAAAGTGGAAGATGTGAAAGAGGGAGAGGTCAACGAACCGATCCGTCTTCTGGCGGAAGTGTCCGCCAACACCAGCCTTGGGATTCTGCCCAAGGTGGGAGGCACCCTGCAGGAGATCTTTGTGAAGAAAGGCGATGCGGTGAAGAAGGGCCAGGTGCTGGCCCGGCTGGATCAAAAGGATTATGTGCTCGGCGTGAAAGCGGCGGAAGCGCAGCTGGGTGTGGCGAGGGCCAACCTGCAGTCGCTGAACGGGGATGAGACGGCGAAGCGCAGCCTGGAGATTGCGCAGGCGAACTATGACCGGGTGAAGGCGCTGTATAACAGCAAAGCCGTCTCCCAGTCGCAGCTGGAGCAGGCGGAGGCGCAGCTGCTGCAGGCGCAAAGCCAGTTCGCACTGGCGCAGGCCAACGTCCGCCAGGCGGAAGTGGGGCTTGAGAAAGCCAGTTCCTCGCTGGATGACACCAACATTCGCGCAACGGTTGACGGCATCATCACTGCCGTTCACTTTGAGGTTGGCGAGTCGGTCAGTCCGCAAAGCCCGGTTTTTAACCTGATCAATATCGACCCTGTGCTGGTAAAGCTGAATGTGGCGGAAACCCACCTGTCCAAGTTCAAGCAGGGCATGGAGGTCGAAGTGCAAACCCAAACCGGTCCGTACAAGGGGAAGGTCACCTTCATCAGCTTGGAAGCGGATGCCCAATCGAAAATGTACCCGGTGGAAATTGAAATTCCGAATGGCGAGGGCAAGCTGCTGCCCGGCATGAAGGCGGATGTGTTTGCAAAGGATGCGGAGAGCAAGAAAGGGCTCCTCGTCTCCACCGATGCCATCGTCGAGCAGGACGGCAAGAAGTTCGTCTATGTAATTGAAGGCGACAAAGCGGTCAAGCGCGAAGTCACAGTCGCAGAAGGCAACACCACCAAAGTGATCGTCCAGCAAGGACTCAACGCCGGCGACAAAGTCGTCGTTAAGGGTCAATCGAACCTGAAAGACGGGTCGACGATCAAGGTTGAGCAGTAATCACCCATCTTAGTAAAGCCTATTCACATAGCAGCGTTCATTCACAATAACGTGACCATACCATATAACGTGACCATACCATTAGTTATAGCACGTGGTATCTAATAGCTATTCCTGGTAGAATTGATTCGCAATAACGCCACTCACATGGGCAAAGCCTCTGGCAGAACAAGCGCCAGGGGCTTTTCTGTGATTTAGGGGCCATTCTCATGCATGTGCTGGCCGCCGGACGCTTCTGCACATTGTCCTGTACGGACGTAAAGTCAGCAGGTGGTTTGCATTAGCGGCACTGCGTGCCGTTAAGTCAGCAGGTGGTTCGCGATAGCGGCACTGCGTGCCGTTAAGTCAGCAGGTGGTTTGCATTAGCGGCACTGCGTGCCGTTAAGTCAGCAGGTGGTTCGCAATACCGGCACTGTGTGCCGTAAAGTCAGCAGGTGGTTCGCATTAGCGGCACTGTGTGCCGTTAAGTCAGCAGGTGGTTTGCATTAGCGGCACTGTGTGCCGTTAAGTCAGCGGGTGGTTTGCATTAGCGGCACTGTGTGCCGTTAAGTCAGCAGGTGGTTTGCATTAGCGGCACTGCGTGCCGTTAAGTCAGCAGGTGGTTCGCGATACCGGCACTGTGTGCCGTTAAGTCAGCGGGTGGTTCGCGATAGCGGCACTGCGTGCCGTTAAGTCAGCGGGTGGTTTGCATTAGCGGCACTGTGTGCCGTTAAGTCAGCAGGTGGTTCGCGATAGCGGCACTGTGTGCCGTTAAGTCAGCGGGTGGTTCGCGATAGCGGCACTGTGTGCCGTTAAGTCAGCGGGTGGTTCGCGATAGCGGCACTGCGTGCCGTTAAGTCAGCAGGTGGTTTGCATTAGCGGCACTGTGTGCCGTTAAGTCAGCGGGTGGTTTGCATTAGCGGCACTGTGTGCCGTTAAGTCAGCAGGTGGTTCGCGATAGCGGCACTGTGTGCCGTTAAGTCAGCAGGTGGTTTGCATTAGCGGCACTGTGTGCCGTTAAGTCAGCAGGTGGTTTGCAATACCGGCACTGCGTGCCGTTAAGTCAGCGGGTGGTTCGCGATAGTGGCACTGCGTGCCGTTAAGTCAGCAGGTGGTTTGCAATACCGGCACTCTGTGCCGTTAAGTCAGCAGGTGGTTTGCAATACTGGCACTGTGTGCCGTTAAGTCGGCAGGTGGTTTGCATTAGCGGCACTGCGTGCCGTTAAGTCAGCAGGTGGTTTGCAATACCGGCACTGCGTGCCGTTAAGTCAGCGGGTGGTTCGCGATAGCGGCACTGCGTGCCGTTAAGTCGGCAGGTGGTTTGCAATAGTGACACCATGTGCTTGCAATGGAGGGGCCCTTTTTTATATGTTTGGCCGCCGGACGCAGTTTGGGATCGGGATGTTCGCAGGAAACAAGATTTACATAATCTATCTTGGGGGGAATAGGGGATTATCAGGCAGTAATTCAATTTTTGCATCCTCCTCTTTTTCCAATAGAGGATTATCAGGTTCCTATCGGCCTCTTTTTATTAAAAGGTCATGTGCAGATTCCCGGATAAGGGCCTCAAAATCACTTATTCCCAAAACCACTCCCCGAAAAGGAAAAATAAGGGCGTCAAAATCCCTAATTATGAACAGCAGGGAAGCATCCGCACTCATTCTTCCACCCACCCACAAAGTTGCATAACAAATAGGTACTATCAGAATCCCTGCTCACCCACAAAGTTGCATAACAAATAGGTACTATCAGAATCCCTGCTCACCCACAAAGTTGCATAACAAATAGGTACTATCAGAATCCCTGCTCATCCACAAAGTTGCATAACAAATAGGTACTATCAATTCCTCCTGCATGCCGATGTGGAGGTTGACAAACTGAATCTTTATGTCAACCGCAGATGCCTGCTCCTCTGGAAGGATTTTGCAGGCGAAAAGAGAATTAGTAATACGTCGAGTCCAGCTGGGGGGAACTACTATGCGGTTTATGAGAACAATCGGGTGCACGCTGGCTTTGGTGTCCTTGCTCGCGGCACCGCCGGTTGCGGATGCCCAAAGTCTGAGCATCGTCTCCATTACAGTAAACGGAAAACAGGTACCGCTTTCCGATTCCGTACCTTATCTTGATTCTGAGAGCGGCAGGGTAATGGTGCCGATCCGGTTTGTTGCGGAACATATGGGGGCTGCCGTGAACTGGAACGAGTCCGCACAGCAAGCCACCATTGTTCTCAATTCCAGACAGATTACTCTGACCATCGGGCAAAAAACGGCCTATGTAAACTGGCAACCTTATCAATTGGAAACGGCGCCTGTATTGAGGAACGGTCGTACATACGTGCCTGTAAGGTTTGTCGGAGAGGCCTTGGGCGCCAATCTATACTGGCACGAAAACACAAAGACGGTAGAGATTGTGCAAAACAATGGATCCTCTACGCCTGACTACAGTGATCCCTATACCCCTGGCACCCCTTCTGGCGACCAGTCGGATTACGGGGATGACTGGGACACTTTTTCCCACAAATGGGACGAGTATTCGATTCAGTACCCGGAGGATTGGCCAAAGCCGAGAGTTGTGCCCGGGTATGTCAAATGGGAACTGGATGATGACGATGAGGACGCCTATGCGTACATTCGCTTCTCGCGAACCACTCCGGTTTCCAATCCGATTGGAGAGGATGACGCCGATCCGATTGATCTGAATGACGGGACCGATGCCGAATACGAGAAAGACGAATATTCAAACCGGACCGTCTACATGATGCGTGTGGACGAAGGGGATTACGAAGCCACCCTTTATGTCAGCTTGCCGGATGACATGGATGACGATTACGACATTAAGAAAATGTTCCGGAGCTTTGAAGTGGAGGAGGAAGACGGGAACGAGGATCTCGTTGACTATGTGAACACCAAGTACTTCTTCTCCTTGCAGTATCCGGAAGAATGGGATGATGGCGACAATGATGTGGACACCCATTCGAACGGAATTGAGTGGGATCTGTCTCATGCAGATGTGGAATTCTATGCCTATGACGAAGAGGACCTCGATTGGGACGACCTGGAGGACGACTACGCTGACGCCGACGAAGAAGAACTGCGGGACGGCACGGATGCCTATCTCTGGATCGACGATGATGGAAGCTATGTCGACTACGTGTTCTTTTTCCGCAAGAACGACGTGGTGTACAAAGGGGAAGCCCGGGTCCACGAGGATTACCAGGATGAGTACGAGGACGAGATCCTAGATATGTTTAAGAGTGTGGTGGCGGATTGATCACCCACAATGTTGCATAATAAATGTTGCATAATAAAAGAATCATTCACGGAAGGCGACCCTGTCACGAGGGTCGCTTCTTGACGTACGGTCCAGTTTGGAGTATTTATAAATACATTGCTAATATTTCGCATCAGAAATTTTTCTGTTGAAAATTTTTCGGGAGGTGACGCCGGTGATGAAAGAGAAAGCGGCGGAAATCCGCCAGTTGTTTCGGAGAATCAACAAGCTCTTTGAGAAAATCGTGGCCCGCGATCTGGCCGAATTGGGCATAACGGTGCCGCAGATCCTGGTGATGAAGCAGATTTACCATGAACCCCGGACGATCGGGCAGATCAGTGAAGCGGTCCATCTGTCCTACAGCACCGTATCGGGCATCATCGACCGCCTGGAACGGCAGGGACTGGTCGAGCGCCAGCGGGATGAAACGGATCGCCGGGTGATCTGGATCCACAACACCGGCAGGGTGGAACAGATCAGGAGCCAGATTCCCGCACTGCGAGACGAATATTTTGCCGATCTGCTGAAAGGGCTGACGGAAGCGGAAGTCGATACGGTTGTACGGGCGCTGCAGCTGCTGTACAAACACTTGGAGGAGAAAGACGGGGGTACCAAATGAAGCGAAAAATCATTCTGTTGGTCCTATTGGCCGTCATGCTGGGGAGCGGTGCGGGAATCGGTTATTACTACTGGTACCAGGAAGCCCATTACGTAAAGACGGAAGACGCCCGCATCGCCGGCGACATTTACCGGGTGATGCCGCGGATTGCCGGGAAACTGACCCAGTTTGGCATCAAGGAAGGAGATGCCGTGGGGAAAGATCAGATTGTCGGTCAACAGGACATCGGCAATTTGCCGAACAGCATGCTGGAAAACGCTGTGCTTCGCTCGCCGGTGGAGGGCACGGTGATCAAGACCCTGGCGCATGTCGGGGAAGTGGTGTCTCCGGGCCAGACGGTTGCGATGGTGGTGAACAAAAAGAATCTGTACGTGTCTGCCAACATTGAAGAAACCGATCTGCAAAAAGTTCAAACGGGCCAGTACGCGGAGTTTACGGTGGACAGTTTCCCCGGCCATACCTTCAACGGGAAGGTGGCGGAGATAGGGGAAGCGACCGCTTCCACTTTTGCACTGCTGCCCGCGATGAATACCAGCGGCAACTTTACGAAGGTCACCCAGCGGGTGCCGATCAAAATTGCGATTGAGAATCCGCAAGGGGTGCGGCTGTCTCCGGGCATGAGCGCCGTCGTCAAGATCCATTTGAAAGCAAGGTAGAAGGAGGGGGCTGCAATGACCGCTGCATCGAAATCCCCGACGGGGGACAGAAGCACGACCGGTGGGGGCAACTCCTCCCATGGGGGCAACCCCGCCAACGGGGGAAATCAGTGGCTGGCTTTGCTGGCGGTGATTGCCGGAGCGTTTGTGGCAATCCTCAATAACAGTCTGATCAACGTCGCCTTGCCCAAACTTATGGCCGTCTTCGGGTCCACAACCGACACGATCCAGTGGGTGCTTACCGGGTATATGCTGGCTTCGGGGGTCATTATTCCTCTGAGCGGCTATGTGGGAGACCGCTTTGGATACAAAACATCGCTGGTCCTGTCCCTGACAGCCTTCGTTCTCGGATCCTTGCTCTGCAGTCTCGCCTGGAACGATTCGAGCCTGATTGCCTTTCGCATTGTTCAGGGTCTGGGGGGCGGTATCATCATGCCGCTGAGCATGGCCATCATCTACAAAGTGATGCCGCCGAAGCAAATCGGTCTGGCGCTTGGCCTTTGGGGAATCGCGGCAATGGTGGCCCCTGCGGTAGGTCCTACCTTAAGCGGGTATTTGGTGGAATATTTCAGTTGGCGGATTCTGTTCGCATTGAATGTGCCTGTCGGCATCCTGTCCATTATGCTGGTGCTGGCGCTGCTTAAGGAAACGGACACACGGGAGAATCTCCATTTCGACAGGTGGGGGTTCCTTCTCTTTACGATTGCCGCAGGCTCACTGCTGCTGGCACTCAGCCAGGGGCAAAAAGAGGGATGGTCTTCCCTCTACATCGTAACCCTGTTCTTTGTGTCGTTCTTCAGTTTTGTCTTTCTCATATGGCTGGAAACCGGCAAGAAAAATCCTTTGCTGGACCTCAGTCTGTTTGGCAACCTGCGGTTCACGATCAGCACTCTTTCTTCCAGTCTCGTGATGATCGGGATGTTTGGCGGAATCTTTCTTACCCCCTTGTACCTTCAGAACATCCAGGGGCTGTCTGCCGTGCAGACCGGGTTGATTCTGATGCCGCAGGCGATAGCGATGGGTATCATGATGCCGATTGCCGGCCGGTTGTTCGACCGGTATGGAGTCCTTCCACTGGGTTTGACAGGGTTGACGATTGTCGGCATTACCACTTATGAACTGCATAATTTGACAGTGGACACCCCGAATCGCTGGCTGGACATGGTTCTTACCATCCGCGGAATCGGAATCGGTTTGTGCATGATGCCGTTGACGACCGCAGGCATGAACGCCGTTGAAAAGCATCGGATCGGCCAGGCATCGGGTCTGGGGAACGTGGTGCGTCAGATTGCGGGCTCTTTCGGGATAGCCGTGTTGACCGCCATCATGCAGCAGAGGCAGACTTTCCACAGCGCCCGAATCAATGAAGATGTCAGCCTTGCATCGGATGCGGCCCTACAGGCACAGGCGATGCTGACCGTTCATTTTACTCAGTCGGGGCTTGATATGGCCTCGGCGAAAGCGTCCGCCATGGCGGTGCTGAGCGGCATGATCCAGAAAGAAGCAGCGGTTCGCGCCATAGCAGACACTTTCATGCTGTCGGCCATTCCATTTTTCCTGGCGATTCCCATGTTATATTTCTTGAGGGTTACTTCTCCACGATTCGGATCTTCGAATCCTCTTTCAACAAAGTATGACCGCGGACGATGATTTTGTCGCCCGGTTTGATGTCGCCGGAGATCAGGGAATCGGTGCTGGTTTGTTCTTCTACCTTGATTTCCCGTTTGACCGCCTTGTCTCCGTCAGCCACGTAGACGTATGTTTTGCCGTCAATCGTCAGGATGGCGTCGGTCGGCACCTTCATGCCTTTTTTCTGGTTGTCGCTGATGCTGCGGCTGATGGTCAGCTTGGCGACCATGCCCGGCTTGATCTTGGCATCGGCGTTGTCAATCACAACCACCACCGGATAGCCTTTGGACGGGGTGTTATTCAACGGGCTGACCGAATCCACTTTGCCGGTTGTTTTCAGACCCATCGAGTCAAACTCGATCTCCACCGTGCTGCCTTGCTGGAAGTAGGGTAGGGAAGACTCGGGGATTTCCAGCTTCACTTTCATGCGGCTCATGTCTACCAGAGTGACGAGCGGAGCCGACGGGCTTGCCATCTGCCCCACTTCCGTGCTGATGGCCGCAACCGTCCCCGCTTGCGGGGCCCGGATGGTGGCGTTGGCCAGATTGTTTGCGGCAATGTCATACCCGACCTGCGCCTGATTCACCGCCTGTTCCGCCACCTTTACCGCTTCCGACCGGGCGCTGCTTTGCTGGGCGGCGACGGCGTTGTTATACGCTGCTTCCGCGTTCACAAGTGCCGTCTTCGCCTGATCAAACTGCTGCCTGGAAATAGCCCCAGCCTTAAACAGGTTCTCCATGCGGGCAAAGTTGGCCTTCGCATCTTCCAGTGCCTGCCTGGCCTGCACCAGACCATTTTCTGCCTGTACGGCCCCCGTTTCCTGGGAGGCGCGGACCTGGGCCAGGTTGGCCTTGGCGGAATTCAGGGACGCTTCCGCTTGCCGCAGGGCGTTCCGCAGGTCTGTTTCTTCCAACTGCAGCAGCACATCGTTTGCCTGCACCTGGCTGCCTACGGCAACCGGGATGGAAACCACCTTGCCGCCGGTCTTCGACGACAGTTGGATGACGGCGTTGGCTTCGGCTGTACCTGTCATAGTTATCGTTTGTTCAATATTTCCTTCCGCGACGGTCTGGACAACGACGGGAACCGATTTGTCCTGGGCGTCTGTCGCTTTCGACTTGCTGGAGCAGCCGGCAATCAAAGGCTGGCTGACCAGCAGTCCCAGGGCCAGCGTCAGGGCAGGCCACCGTTTCCACGACGACAGACTGTTCCGCCCAGCGGAGTGATTTCCGTCGATAGGATGATTCGCGTTCATGCAGTTCCCTTCGTTCATAGGGCTCTCCCCTCCAATGCGGCTGAATGGGCGGCGGCTTTGGCGGCACGCTGCGCTTTCCGCGCCATCTTTCGTTCTTTTCGTTTCTGAATCCAATCATCGAGCACCGTGTACACCACCGGTACCAGCACCAGGGTGATCAGGGTGGAGAAGGTCAAGCCGAACACCACCACCACAGCCATCGGTGCCGAACCTTCGGTTCCCTCGCCGCCGCCAAACGCCATCGGAATGATGGCGAGGACGGTGGTCAGAGTCGTCATCAGAATCGGACGAAGCCGGACAGGGCCTGCTTTCAGGATGGCTTCATTGCGTTCCATGCCTTGTCGGCGCAGGGTATTCACGTAGTCGATCAGGACGATGGCGTTGTTGACCACGATCCCCACCAGCAAAATCGCCCCGATCAAGGCCGGAACACTAAGCGGGTATCCGGTTACCAGGAGTCCGAAGACAACCCCGATAAAAGTGGGCGGTACCGAAAACATGATGACAAAAGGATGGAACAGCGACTCAAACTGGCTTGCCATAACCATGTACACAAGCACAATGGACAGGATGATGGCAAGACCGAGGCTGCCGAATGCATCGGCCATCTCTTTGGTCTGGCCGCCGATTTCGATAAAGTACCCGTCGGGCAGATTGAGACCGGCCAAACGCGCTTCGATGTCACGGCTGACGGAGTTCAGGTCACGGCCTGAAATGTCCCCGGTAATGCTGACTTCACGGGTCTGGTTGACCCGGTTGATCTTCTCCGGTACGTCTGTTTTTTCAATCTTGGCGAGTAGGGATACCGGCACCTGGCTGCCTGTTGGGGACGTGACCAGCAGTTGGCTCAGGTTCGATTTTTCCTGCTGCAGGTCTTTCGGGTACATCACTTTGATGTCAAACTCGTCGTCCCCTGTTCGGAAGCGGGTGACCACCTGCCCGTCAAAAGCGGTGCGGATGGCCGAGATGACCTGCCCGGTGCCGATTCCGTACTTGGCTGCCAGTTGTTTATCAATGAAGATCTGGTATTCCTGCTGCTTGTCCTGCAGGGAGGTCTTAAGGTTACGGGTTCCCTCCACCTGTTTGACTTCTGAAAGGACGATTTCACTGATATCTTTCAGCACTTTCTCATCATCGCCGCGAATGCTGATCTCCAGGGGAGCCTGCATCGGTCCGCCGGCGTTGTTGGCCAGCTTGACAGTCAGTTTGGCACCCGGAATGTCGGCAACCTTCTTGCGGATTTCCTCCACCACATCATTTGTGGAGCGATCCCGCCGGTCTTTGGGCTGAAGCTTTACCTGAACGGACGCGATGTTGGTCGTGATCTGCTGGGAGATGTTGGGCCCGGTGGTGCTGCCGATCGTTGTGAAGATGGCTGACCGCTCCGGGATCTCTTTGACGATCTGCTCGATTCGCTGGGCCATCTTTTCCGTTTCTTCCAGTTTTGTTCCATTGGGCATTTCAATGTCGACACTGAACTCGCCCTGGTCCATTGCCGGAATAAATTCGGCTCCCACCAGCGGGGAGACCGCCACCGATCCGCCAAGCAGCAGAACCGTTGACAGAATTACCGTCTTTCTGTGACCAAGCGCCCAGCGAATCAGGCGGCCATAGCCTTTGGACACCCGGTTGAAAAATTTGGCGAACAGCACAAACGGATTCCTGGATTCAGACTCCAGCAGCTTCCGCTCGTCTTCTCCGGTGGGGACCCGCTTCAGCAATTTCGATGCCATCATCGGCACCAGGGTAATGGCTGCAAAAAGGGCGGCGATATGGGAGTACACAACGGTCATGGCCAGCGGGCCAAACAGTTGGGAAGCGAGACCTTCCACAAAAACAATCGGCACGAACACGGCAATCTGCGCCAGGGCAGAGGCCATGACGGCCGTGCCCACTTCTTTTGTCCCGATGATGGAGGCAAGCTTCAAGTCTTTGCCTTCCTGCCGGTGACGATAAATGCTCTCCATAACCACCACGGCGAAGTCGACCAGCGATCCCAGCCCCAGGGTCAGACCGCCCAGGGTCAGCAGGTTGATGGTTTCACCGGTGAAATACATCAAACTGAAGGTGGCAATCACAGAAATCGGAATGACGATGGCAATCACAAGTGTGGAACGGTAGCTGTTCAGGAACAGCAGCAGGATGAAGACAGCCAGCAGCCCGCCGATTACCGCGTGCTTCGCCACATTGTTGATGGATTGCTTCACAAACTTGGAAGTGTCAAGGATCGTGTTCAGCTCCACGTTCTTGGGAAGCTGTTTCTTGATGTCGTCCAGTTCCTTGAAGACAGCATCCGCCACCTGCACGGAGTTGGAACCGGTTGCCTTGTTGATGGCGATTCCGATACTGGGCTGCTCATTGACAAAGGTCTTCTGATTCACGTCTTTGAAACTGTCCCTGACAGTGGCCAGTTCCTTCAGGGGGACGGTGCCTCCGGCCGGCAGGCGAACGGGGGTTTCCCCGATCTGGTTGACCGTTTCATACTCGCCGTTGATCTGAATCCGGATCAGCTGGCTTCCTTCATAGATCAAGCCGCCGGAGCCCGAGATATTCTCGCCTCTCAATGCCTGCTGCACCTGATCGACTGTCAGGCTGTAGGCGTTCAGTTTGTTGGGATCAAGGACCACTTGGATCTCCCGGTCTTTTCCACCTGTTACCGAAACAGCCGCCACCCCTTCCACCCGTTCCAGCCGGGGTTTGATGATGGTATCGGCCAGATTTTTCAATTTGACTACGTCTTGTTCGCCCGACAGGGACATGGTAAGCACCGGCATGGCGTTCGGATCCAGCTTGATCACGCGCGGGGAGTTGCTGTCCTCCGGCAGACGCCCTTCGATCAGGTCGACTTTCTCCCGCATATCAAGGGCTGCCTGGTCCATGTCGGTTCCCCAGTCAAACTGCACAATCACCTGGGACGCTTCGCCGATGGAGACGGAGCGGATTTCCTTCACGTTGCTGACCGTTCCGATCACTTCTTCAATCGGCTTGGTTACCAGTTTCTCCACTTCCGTGGGGGTGGCTCCCGGATAACTTGTGGCAACGACGGCCACCGGCAGGTTCAGCTCAGGGTAGAGATCGACACTCAGCTTCGGTAGAGACACCACGCCAAAAATCACGATCGCAATGATCAGCATCGCGATCGACACAGGTTTTCGAACGGAAAACTCCGCCAGTTTCATCTGTTGCTGCGCTCCTTTCCGTCTGTTCCCGTGACTGTGCCAGGGGAGGTTTTCCTCACGCTCAGGGCCATTTTTTCGTAGATGCGGATCAGTTGATCCAGTTCCGTTTCGTCCAGCAGCGACAGGTATTTCACCAGGATTTCCCGGCGGGTCTGCTCCGCCTTGTCAAGTGCGTCCAATCCCGCCTGGGTCGGTTTGATGTAGACGACCCGGCGATCCTCTTCAATCCGGTATCTTTCGACCAGTCCGTTTTTCTCCATGCGGTCGATCAGCGACGTCATGGCGCTTGGCTTGACATTCAGGACTTCTGCCAGGTGAGTGGGCATCAGATACCTTTCTTCCTTTAAAATTTTCAGCACCAAAAACTGGGTCGGCGGCAATTCCGGCAAATCCGAAAGTTCCGCGCCCATCTTCCTGATGGTTTTCAAGCAGGCGTCTTCAAACCTGCGCAGGTATTCATCCATTCGCTTGTGATGCATGTGTCACCCTCCGAATAAACCGCCGGCTATTTCATCACCTAAATATTTCACGTGGTTAAATATAATACATATGAAATACCCTGGCAATAGAAAAAATAGGATTCCTCCAATAGAGAAACGGACCTCTCACAAGGAAAGGCCCGTTCTCGAAAAACCGCTTCTTAATTCCGGTTCTCCAAATATTCAGCGCACCAACCGCGCAAATATTCTTCCAGTTTGTCCTTCATCTCTTCCCGTTCCAGGGCGAATTCGATGTTGGCTTTCAGATATCCCAGCTTGTCGCCGATGTCGTACCGCCTGCCTTCAATCTCACAGGCAAAGACGCTGTGGTTCTTGCAGAGGGCGTCAATCGCGTCGGTCAACTGGATTTCGCCGCCAACGCCCGGTTCGGTCGCTTCCAGATAGGCAAACACTTCCGGCGCGAGAATGTAGCGACCCATAATGGCCAGTTGGGACGGTGGATTGGACGGCGGCTTTTCCACCACATGGTGAACCCGGTATTCCCGATCTCCCAGCCGTTCCGGGTGAATCATCCCGTACCGGTTGGTTTCGTGTAGAGGTACCTGTTGGACTCCCAGCACGCTGCCGCCGTTCCGTTCGTAGATGTCGATCAGTTGGCGGAGGCCCGGTTTGCGGCTGTTGACGATATCGTCCCCGAGCAGTACGGCAAAGGGTTCGCTGCCGATGAAGTTCTTGGCGCACAGAACCGCATGGCCGAGGCCCAGGGCTTCTTTTTGCCGTATGTAGTGGATATTGGCCATGTTGGAAATGCGGCGGGTCTCCGCAAGAAGCTGCTGCTGCTCTTTGCTCTCCAGCATCAGTTCCAGCTCTACGGACCGGTCAAAATGGTCCTCAATCGCCCGTTTGTTGCGGCCGGTGATGATCAGGATATCTTCGATCCCCGATGCGACAGCTTCTTCAATAATATATTGGATGGTCGGTTTGTCCACAATGGGCAGCATTTCCTTCGGCTGCGCTTTTGTGGCCGGCAGGAACCGCGTGCCGAGTCCGGCTGCCGGAATTACCGCTTTGCGTATGGTCATGGCTGCGCTCCTTTTTTACCAAAAATGATTTCAACCTAATTCTACATAAAGTAACCCAATCCTGCACGGGGAAAATTGCGACTTGGAAAATTGTGACTTTTGACTCATGTCTCATTGGGGGCTGCAGAGTATAGTTTACTATACAGGCGGACACCGCCTCCCTTTAAGGCAGGGTAACGGGTGATAAAAATGCTTGATTTAAAGGGGAGACATGGATGAAAAAGGTAGTTGCGTGGATCATGACAATGTTGTTGGCGCTGGCGGCCCCGCTGCTTGGCGGCACGGCTGCAGCCAAGGCAAACGGTTCGGGTTCGTCGAACACCACGGGGTCTGCCAGCAACGTTTCCGGCAGCGCGGATACGGGCAGCCAAGAAGACATTGACGATGATGAGGATGAAGAAGACGAAGAAGAGGATAAAGACGATGAGGACGACGAAGACGAGGATGAAGATGAGGAAGAAGACGAGGATGAGGATGGCGAGGGGAAAGGCAAGGGAAAGAAGCGCGGGCTTGAACGTGCGATTGAAAGCCTGACTAAGAATTTGGAAGACGGCAAGGGCACACCGAGTGACGCGGCCTTGAAGGCTGTGATCGAGAAGCTGCAGGCCAAGCTGCAAACCAAACTGCAGGAAAGCGATTCCTCCGAAGGGGAGGAAGATGCGGAGGAAGCGCTGGAGGAAGCCCTCGAGGATGTGCTGGACGAGCTTGAAGAAGAAGAGATCGAGGACGTCGAGGAAGAGTTGGAAGCGGATGTGGAGGACGGCACCGCCACCGAAGAAGATGTGGAAGTGCTCGTGACCATCAAGATCAAGGGCAAGAAGGCTGAGGAAGCCCAGGCTGATCTGGAAAAAGCGCTTTCCAAAAAACCGGATTCCGACAAGCTTTACGAACTGCTGAGCAAGGTCTTCAAAGAGCAAGGCGATACCCAGGAAGTGAAAGTGTACGTCAATGGGAAAAAGCCGGTTATGGATGTGAAGCCTGTCATCAAGGAAGGACGCACCCTTGTGCCGGTCCGGGCGATTACGGAAGCCTTAGGTGCGAACGTGGAATATGACGAAGCCACACAGACCGTGATCATCGAGAAAGACGGCAAGAAGATCGAACTGCCACTGGGCAGCACCACCATCAAGGTCAATGGGGAAGAGAAGACGATTGATAAAGCGGCAGAACTCACCAATGGACGCACCCTGGTGCCCGTTCGTTTCATCTCTGAGTACCTGGGACACAAGGTGGAGTTCGACGAGACGGCAAGCATCGTGATCGTGAAGTAAAGGAGCATAATAAAACGGAAAAGAGGGCCTTTTCGGGCCCTCTAGCTTTTGTAACCGTTTTAAAAAATTCACCTTTATAATGAACAGACAAAGAACTTTAGTTACATTCGCCACCGTGGTAATATTTTGTCAGGGAACTTCAATCGGTTGGTCTGAAAATTCAACAATCTCAAAATGAAGTTGCAGGTTGTTATATAGGTACTTGACTAAATGCTATACTGTAATTATGGAATTTTGTTGTCTAGGCTGGTATAGAAATGAGGAATATAAATGCTTAAGTCTTTTTCGGTAAAAAGGTTTCGGAACTTGAATTTAGACAATTTAGAGTTTAACAAAGTAAACCTGTTAATTGGTCCAAACAATTCAGGTAAGACGAACCTTATTGAAGCAATTCGGTTTTTTTCCAATCTCATCCTTCATGAGAAACGAGACAGTGCCTTTCATGATGAGTTGGCCCAGCATGGTTGGGACGAGCTTTTAGATCGAAGATTTGAGAAACCGGGAATTATTGAGATGAAATGGGTAATAGATACCGACCCCAAATATCCAGAGTTAACTTACGAACTAAACTTCCGAGTGGGAACAGCTGATCAAATTCCTAGAGGGTTTTATATTACGGGTGAAACTCTTCGGTATGAAAAGCCCGCAAAAAATCAATCGCGGCCCTTCAACTTTATAGAATGTCATAAACAGATTCCTGGGCAGGGTAAATTTTCGGTACGCCAACGTTCTGTGGAACATGGTCTTAAAAATGTGTCACTCACATCACTGGATGTCAACGCAAATGATACTGTTTTCAATCAACTAAGTAACTTACTGGACTCTGAAACATTTCGAATGGAATTCTATCCAAACTTTAAACAGACAGTGAATACTGTACAGGAGTTTTTTAAAAAATTTTTCGCGTATTCCAGCACGGAATTTGATCTTAAGATTATTAGAGAACCCGCTAAGATCGAGGCTGGTTCAAAATACCTGAAACCTGATGGAAGTAATTTTGTAAATGTACTCAATTATTTAGATGAGCAATATGACTTCTTGGATGCATATACTCAATATCTTCGTGAATTGATACACGATCTGGATTCCGTAAAAATTATTTCAGTCGGAGATACAAGACGAGCGTTGCAGTTGAAGATCAAGGGGCAGATATTTAAGCTTCATGAACTTTCTGACGGTACGATAAAAGCAATGCTTTTAACTTTATTAATGTGGACGCCTGAAAAGATGACAATTCTTGCTTTAGATGAACCTGAACTAAACTTACACCCTGCATGGTTAAAGGTAATATCCACTTGGGTAGAACGTACCGACTCAATGGAACAACTTTTTATTAGTTCGCACTCACCGGACTTTTTGGATGGGTATACAGAGTTGTTCCTTAAACAAAAAGTGGACCTCCTAGTTTTTGATCTAAAAGAAGAGCCAACTGTGAAGGTTGTAAAACCTGACAATCTTAAAGACCTTTTGGAGAGAGGATGGGAAATTGGAGACTTATATCGGGTTGGCGAGCCTGCACTAGGGGGGTGGCCTTGGTGACAAAGGTAGGCTATTTTTGCACCGCAGGTCATACCGAGCTTGGTGGACTAAATGCTTTTCTAACTAAAATAAACCCACGATTGAAGTGGGTGCGGTGCTTTCCAACAAAGATTAAAGAAGCACCAAAGCTAAACCGAAACTACCCTGAGTTTCCGGCTGAGCAAGAAGGAAGAACTGGAAATAAGCTAGTTAATGAAATGGTTAAACGAATTAGGGCTTTTGCAGTTCACAGACAATTTGACCTTTTGCTATTAATTGATGACCTGGATTGTCGTTTTAATGGTTCAGAACTGACTAGAGAGAATAATTTCGATTCAATACAACAAAGAGTTAACGAAGCTGCTGGTGAAGTGGTGAGTTTTGAAGTTTTATATGCTTCACCTGAGGTTACGGTCTATCACAGATTAAAAGCTCTTTAACTTACTAAATAACAGCGTCCTTAAAGTACACTCACACTGCTGAGAGTTTCTCAACAGTCTGAGCGGATTTTCAATCCGCTATTTCACGTTTTTGATTTGTTTAATCTAAAATAACAGATTTTGAGTCTCTAATTTGGTACCCAAAGTCTTATTTCAGTAAGAAAAATCATGAATAGTTACTTCAAAATCCGTTATTTATGTCTCTGACCTCAAAAATCAAAAATAGTAGATCCAAAATCCGCTATGGCCTATTGGGCCCTTTTTTTATGACGATATTGGTGTGCGAGTGCCTGCAATTATCCATAATTTGGAAAAGGAGAGGAAACTTACCTGTCGTGGTACCGCTTCAACTTTGCAAGCAAGTCTTCCGCCGACAAGCCTGCCTGTCCTGCGTTCACACGGGCGACGAGGGTGTCATCCCTGTCATTGATTCCTTCCTGCAAATAGAGAAAGAAGAGGTCAATCCCCAACTCTTTCCCCACTTCCAACACCGTATCGTTATACTGGCCGTAGGGGAATGCCAGCAGATTGGGCTGGTCGCCCAACTCTTCGTCCAACCTTTTCTCGGCCAGCGCCAGGTCTTGCCGGATGCGAGCCTTGTATTCCTCGTGAGTCTCAGGGCGATTTTTATCAACAAGAAACAACGGGTTGGCCAGCATCGCCCTGGGGTTGCCGCCTGCGTTCGTATTCTCATGACGATGCTGATCATAGGTATGGTTGTAGAAGCTCATCCCGTTTTGCTTCATTTCCCGCATTTGGTCCCAGGTCAGATGGGGCAAGGCTTTGGGGTTTAAAACGTCTGTCGATTTGACGACAATAAAATTGGTTGCCGGATAGCCCATTTTTTTCAAGGCTGGATAGGCATATCTATAGAAACTTTCATACCCGTCGTCAAAAGTGATTACCACTGCGTTTGGCGGGAGGCTTGCGCCTTTGGTTACATACTGCCGATAGTCTTCCATGCTAACGACGTTATAGTTGTGTTTCTTAAGAGCTTCCAGGTGGGTGACAAACCTGTCCGGAGAGATGGTGAAATCCAATTCTGCCGGATCGATGTGGTGATAGGTGAGAACCAGGACCTTGTCCTCATAATAGATAGGGATTGGCAGCTGTTCCGAAGCGCCCGCCGGACTGTCCCCGGAAAAGACCGATTGACAACCGACCATTAGTAGCCCCAGACAGAGCATGGTTAGCATTAATAGTACCCGTGGCATTACTGTTCTCCCATACTTGTAAGATTGATAGTTACATAATACCACGGATACTTGTAAAAAGGCTTGCAATCTATTACCATAAGTAAAGTTCAGTTCTGGCAAGTGTATGGCAAAGGAGCAGTCAGGCATGAATGAGATCCGACCCGGCACCCTGCCTCTGTTGAGCATCGTGGTGCCCTGTTACAACGAAGAAGAGGTGCTTCCCGAAACGGTCAAACGGTTGACGAACGTGCTGGATAACCTGATCGGGGAACGGTTGATCTCCGGAGCCAGCCGCGTCCTGTTTGTGGATGACGGCAGCCGGGACGAAACCTGGAATCTGATTGAAGTTTTCAACATGACGAACAAATACGTAACCGGACTCAAACTGGCCCGCAATGCCGGGCACCAGAATGCCCTGTGGGCAGGCCTGATGAAAGCCAGGAAGCAGTCGGACATTGTGATTTCGATTGATGCGGATCTCCAGGACGATGTAGACGCCATTCGGGAGATGGTGCTTCGCTTCCATGAAGGTTATGAAGTGGTGTACGGGGTCCGCAAGAGCCGGGGAACGGATACTTTCTTCAAACGGTTCACTGCCGAAGGCTTTTACAAACTGATGCAAAAAATGGGTGCCAACATTGTGTTCAATCATGCGGATTACCGGTTAATGAGCCGGCGGGCGCTGGACAACCTGGCCCGGTTCGAGGAAGTGAACCTCTTTTTGCGCGGGATCGTGCCGATGGTGGGGTTCAAATCTACCAGCGTTTACTATGACCGGCATGAAAGGTTTGCCGGTGAATCCAAATACCCGCTGAAAAAAATGCTGATGTTCGCATTCGACGGGATCACGTCTTTGTCTGTGACGCCGATCCGGCTGGTGACGCTTACCGGGTTTATCCTGTTTGTTGTCAGCATTGCGGCTGGCATCTATGCCATTGTCGACAAACTGGTGGGCAACCCCGTATCCGGCTGGGCTTCGCTGATGGTGTCCGTCTGGTTCATCGGCGGCATTCAGTTGATCAGTCTGGGTTTGATCGGCGAATACATCGGCAAGATATATAAAGAAACGAAACGCCGTCCGCGATATATTGTGGAAACGGAATTGGAGCCGCAAACCGTGGACAGGGAGGATCCCCGTGCGATTTCGACGCCTTGACAACAGTTTCACCCGTTTCCTGCTGGTGGGCGTTCTGAACACCATAGTGGGGCTGTGCGCCATGTATTTTTTTCTGAATCTGGCCGGGTTCAACTATTGGGCATCGACATTTCTCGGGAACTCCATCGGGGCCGTGGTCAGCTACGTGCTGAACAAGACCTTTACCTTCCGGCATAAGGGAACGGTTCGCAGCAGCGCCTGGAAGTTCGTGCTGGTGATCCTGGTCTGCTATGGCTTGTCCTATTGGACCAGTCTGCAGCTGTCCTCGCTGCTTCAGAACGCGCTCCCGCTCAGTCAGAAAGTGATTGAAAACATTGCGGTTCTGGTTGGAGCGGGCATCTATACTATCGCCAATTATCTTGGCAACAAGTTTTTTGCCTTTCGGCACCCGGGAGAGGAAGTATGAGGTTGCGAAATCGCTTGGATCTGAAAGTGATTGGCTTTCTTCTGATTCTGTTTCTAGTGAACAAGATCCTGATACTGGCCCCCGCTTTCTGGGCGACCAAACAGCACCTGGCAGGCATGGGGGCGCTTGACTCGCTGAAGTTTCTGCTCTTCAACAACTTCTTCAAATGGGATTCCGGTTGGTACGCCCGCATTGCGGAACAGGGATATGATCCGAAAAGTTCCGCTTTTTTTCCTTTGTATCCGTTCCTTATAGCGATGGTGCGGCAATTGCTGGATGTCACGTCCGCTACGGCCGGGGTGCTCGTCTCCAATGTCGCCTTTTTCCTGATGCTTTATGTGGTCTATCATTTGATTCGAATCGATTACGAAGAGAGGGACACCCGGCGGATTCTTTGGCTGTTCTGCCTGTATCCCACATCGTACTATTTTTCTGCTGTGTATACCGAGTCCCTGTATCTGCTGCTGATGGCACTCACCCTGTACTGCATCCGTATCGGCAATTGGGCCGGGGCAGGCATCAGCGGATTTGTCACGAGCATTACACGCAACACCGGTGTGTTTTTGACGATTCCATATGCGCTGGAGTATTTTAAGATTCGAACCTGGGGGGACATCCTGCCTTTCCTGCGAAGGGGCTTTGGCAATCTGGGGCAGGCCAATCCAGGGCGGAAAAGATGGAAAGGGTTCCTGTGGGTGTTTGTCATTCCCCTTTCGTTCTTTCTGTACATGGGGTATCTGGGCTGCCGGTTTGGGGATCCCTTTGCCTTCTCCCATGCCCAGGCGCAATTCGGGCGCGGATTCCTCAATCCCTTTGCGACAATTGTTCAGGGATATCAGATGCTGGTCAATCACTTGACCGCTCAGCCTCTGAACTGGCTGTGGATGTACTTTTTTACCGAGTTTTTCTTTGTCACGTTGACCTTGGTGGTGCTGCTGGTCACTGTCCGCAAACTGAGGCTCTCTTACTGGGTGATCATCCTGTATGCGTTCCTGATCCCGCTGACCGCACCTGCGACAGGCCGGGTGGTGGATTACTTTGTCAGCTATTCCCGCTATTCGCTGGTGATCTTCCCGCTCTACCTGGGAATCTATGAGTTGGTCAAGGGAAACCGGCTCTTCTATTACGCCACCAATCTGGTGTTTGCTGTGCTGCTTGTGATTCTGGTCTACAACTGGTCGCTGGACCGGTGGGTAGCGTAAGAAAGGAGAAAGTTGATGAAAGGAACAACGAAATTTGCCATCGGCGGGTTGTTGGCAGCGCTTGCGGTCGCAGGCGTTGTCTACGGCAGCCGTCTTTATACAGAGAAGGAAGAGAAGAAGAATCTTGTGTCCCCGGAACAGACGGTACAGGCTCGATCCATCAGCCGCGGGGAATTGCTTGAGTTTGAAGATCGGGCGCTGGTCTTCAGCAACGGCCCCGAGTTTGCCCATTATCCGGGCATCCTGTGCCGGGTGGACAACGCGACGTCAAACAACGGCAAAGTCCGTTTGCTTTACAGCCACTTGAACCTGTTGACCGATCCGGCCAATCCGGAAGAAAATGTTCCGGGCAAGATCGGGTTTGTCATGGTGAACAATACCGGGCGCACCATTGATGTGATGTGGGAACGGAAAGCTCTGGTGCGCAATATCGACGAGCACGGGAAACCGCTGGTCAAGGCAAATCCGGCCCCGCTCAATCCCGAAACGGGAACCCAAACCGACTACGGCGCTCTGATCGGGCTGGAACTGCTCAAGAAGTGGTTTGATTCCGGCAATGGCAAAGACCGGCAGCTGCTGGTGACCCTCCAACCCGGCCAAAAGCACTTCATCCATGAAGTGGCGGGCAAGCGGGGCTGGAGCATGGGCATGTTTGACCTGGTGCTGGTCGACCATGAGACGAAGAAGCCCATTGTCCGCAACGATCTAAAGGAAAAAGAAGGGTTTGGGATTCAGGTGTTTGCCGCGCATAAAGACGCGGACCTGGAGCAGTTCTATGCAAACTCGCAAACGGAGAAGTCCATCATGCCTGCGGAGGATGTGATCAACAAGACTAATTTCCACCACCGCGGCTTCTTCCTTCCGGGCGTGTATCCCACCGCCCCGCAAGGGGAAGGGATCACCCGGAAGAAGACCATCACCTACGATCCGCAAAAAGACGGTCCGGTGCACATGCAGGTTCACAATCCATGGAGATATCAGCATGAGGACCCAAACAAGCCCTTCTACAATCCGGAAATGTTCTTAAACGACACCATCAAAAGCGGGATTGACGAATACGGTGTCAAAGAAGTGGATGGCAAGCGAGTCGTTGAGAAGATGAACGGCCAGGTGAACGGGGAGTACGGGGCGGACTATATCTTTACCCTAAAGCTGAAAGGCCCGACCCATGTGGCGATCCAGGCGGCCGGGTGGAATACCAAGCCGGACCAGAAGGCTCCCGTTGACGTGTACGACCAGTATTTCGCTTACCAGTGGGACGGCAAGACGGAAACTGTGAATATCAAGGATCCGCATTTCGAGGATTACTACAAAGACTTCTCGAAACTGAGCCCGCCGGGGCTGACCAAGATCATCAAGACGGTGGATCCGGCCAAAGACGGGGAGGAGCACACTCTCCACATCATGATCATCCCCAACGGCTACGGTCCCTTCCGGATCCACTTGATTCCGGCCGCCGACTCAAAATAATTCAGCCATTCCCATAGAGACAGGGGTGCCTGTCTCTTTTTTTCTATTTGTTAAACAAAATTGTGGGTGGACTTGAAACCAATAGAGGATCTTAACTCAACTGGTTGGCGGGACTAGGTTTACATAATATTTCTATTGTTGAAATAAGGCTGATTGTCAGCCTTATTTTTGATTTTTTGATTGTCACTTCAAGAATAGAACTGATTTTCAGCCTTATTCGGGTGAGTTTCGTGGTGCACAAGCAAGAACTAGCATATAGGACTGAAAAACAGTCCTATTTCCGGGAGTTCCTTTGAATTGACAAAATAAGACTGAAATTCAGTCCTATTTTTTCATCCATCAGATCTTTGCCCATTACATAATCGTCATTTACCATCACCCCTATTTTCAATATTGGCAATGCTCATTGCCCAGAAATAGACCGATTCAGACAAAGGAAACCGCCTCTTGATGTCGAAATCCTTTAGGAGCCGTATTCCGCATTCCCGCTAAGGGAGTGGCGACGGGCGAGTGGAAAGGAGAAACGACATCTATGCAGAAACGAGCCTGGCATAAAAAGATGGCGGCAGCAGTTTTGGCACTCGGGCTGGTGGTCCCGGCGGGGGCCCTGTCGGCGCCGGTTGCAGTATTGGCGGAGGAGCCCGCCTCCACCCCGCAGCAGAACTCTCCCAATTCGCATGAGATCACTTTGTATCAAGTGTTTGAGTCTTTGCGCGAGCTGCATTGGCCCAAAGTGGACGACGATAAACTGGTCCACGGCGCCGTGCAGGGCATGCTTGAAGTTCTGAACGATCCGTATACGGAGTACTTCACAGCCAATGAATATCAAAACTTTGTCAACTCCATCAATCAGAAATATGCAGGGATCGGGGCGCGTATGTCCCAGGACGACCAGGGCTTCCTGGTGGAAGAAGTGTTTGCATCGTCGCCGGCGGAAGCGGCCGGCATCAAAAAGGGGGATCGGGTTCTCGCAGTAAACGGCACCGATGTAACGGGGAAACAGCTGCAGGAGGTGACCGGCATGCTTCGCGGCGAAGCGGGCACCTCCGTAACGGTGACCCTCAGACGACAGGGCCAGGCACCCTTCAGCGTCACCGTCACCCGGCAGCAGATCCAGCTTCCTACGCTGCAATCTTCGCTGCTGGATGAAGATACCGGGTACATTCGCATCTTGTCCTTCAGCGAGAACGCAGATTCTGAATTTGACAAGGCGCTGGCCGATCTGCAGGAAAAAGGAATCAGATCGCTGGTGCTGGATGTCCGCGGGAACGGCGGCGGGATCATGGGTCCAGCCCTGAACATCGCCGACCGGTTCCTGAAAAATGGGACGCTGCTGGAGATCCGATACCGCAACGGCTCCCAGAAATACAATGCAGACAGCGAAGGCGTGGATCTGCCTCTGGTGGTTCTGGTTGATGAGGAGAGCGCCAGTGCGTCCGAACTGTTGGCGGGTACACTGCAGGCTCACAAGCGGGCGAAACTGGTGGGCAGCCAAAGCTTCGGCAAGGGTGTCTTGCAGCGTACGGAAAACCTGGCAAACGGGTACACCCTGAAATTTACCGTGGGACAATTTTATTTTGCGGACGGCACCTCGCCGCAGGCCACCGGTCTCAAACCGGACGTGCCCGTAAAGCTCCAACAATTGCAGGTTCCGGCTGCTTTGCGGACCCTGTATCCGGACAGGGAACGCAGCGTGACCTTTGACCTGGCCAACCAAAAGACCTATGTGGACCGGATCGAGATCACCGATCAGAAGACCGTCGATAAAAACGGAACAAAATATTTGCCGCTCCGTCTGGTTGCCGAGGCTCTCGGTTCGGAAGTGGTTTGGGACGGGAGCCAGCAGTCGATTTCCTTCCAGTATGGCGGACGTGCAGTAAAGCTGCATGTACCCACCGGAAAGTTTCTTGTTAACGATGAGGACAAAGCCTACCAAGAGCCGTTCTTTGTGGAATCGGGAGTGACCTACGTGTCCCTGGAGGCGTTGAAAGAAGCATTCAAATCCGCCCAGTGGCAAATCGGCAGTGAAAAAATCGTGGTCAAGGGTATCTAACCGGTTGATCCGATAGCCCCGTTTATGCGGGGCTTTTTCTTTCTATCTGGCATTATGGTCCAAAATATGCTATATATTGGCGGATAGATAGTACGGATACAGGAGCTTAGTCAGAGAAAGGGTTGAACTGAATGCGGCGAAGCAAGCATCCTGTACTTTGGAGCCTCGCATGGGCGGGTCTGTTCGTGTTTCTCCTGTTGAACTTGCCCGGCCTCCTGGTGGGGGGGCAAACTTCGCTTACACGTGAAGAGGCGTCGCAGCGGGCGGCCCATTTTTTATCGGAGCAAGGCATTTCCGTCACCGGCAAAATCGAAACGGTTCTCTACACGGGCGACCCGGACATGGAAGCCTATCTGAAACGGCATGGACTGATGGAATCCTTTGAACGGAACCTGCAGCGGTCACGCCCATTGGCCTATTGGGAAGTCAGCTTCTTTGAACCTGACGGGGCTTTCTATGCGGTTTCCATTGATGAAGTGAGCGGCAGGGTACTGGGCTATCAATTGAAAGGTACGCGCAAACAGGAAAAACCGCTGTTGAATGAACGAGAAGCGCTGGAAGTGGCACAGGGAGAACTTTTGCGACGGAACGTAGACCCGGGGGAACTTGAGCTTGTTACGCAGGTTCCTGAAATCCCGGAAAAGGGTGAGGACGGTACCAGGCCTTTTGATTACCGTTACCGCTGGCTGAATACTGTCTGGGATGTCGGGAAGTCCAGTTATGCATACGTTGTGGAGATTACTGACAACCGGGTAACGGGCTTTCGAACGGAATTTGCCGTTCCCGGTGAAGATCTCGATTGGCTGGAGCAGCAGCGGAGTTTCGGTTTGCTGCTAACCGGGATCAGCTTGCTTGGCATGCTGCTGCTGGTGATTCTGTCGCTTGTTGTGGCATTTGTCTATCCGAAGCGGGAAGTGGATTGGCAAAGGGGGCTGATGATCGGGATCCTGCTGCTCGGCATCACTTTGCTGACCAATCTGAACGAGTGGCCTGTTTTTCTGGCCAATTTGAGCTCGTATTCCGACTTCTCACAGGAGTTGATCTTGTGGGGGACAGCTTTCTCGGTTACCGGCATTGCGGTTCTGTCCAGCGTCAGCACCTATGCCACTACAGTGGCGGGTGCCGTGCTGCAGCGCAATCTCTGGCCCGGCAAATGGTTGAGGTGGGGAGACGCCGATTGGCCGGAACGGATAAGGGCCGCCGTCTTTCGCGGGTATCTGTTGGCATTTGTTTGGCTCGGAGTGCAGGGGATTTTTTACTGGGTGTCCGAAAGGTATTTCGGGGTTTGGGAAGAGAGCGATTTTACCATGACGCCCTGGAACTTCCTGGTGCCCGGACTCTTCCCGCTGCTTGCCTGGATTGCAGGCATCGGGGAAGAGATTACTTTCCGGCTGCTGGGAATCGGTCTGGTGAAGCGATATCTGAGAAGCACATTCCTGGCTCTGCTGCTGCCCGCAATGGTGTGGGCGCTCGGACATTCGTTGTACCCGGTGCATCCCTTTTATACCCGGTTTATTGAACTGACGCTGCTGGGCATGCTGATCGGCTGGTGCTTCCTGCGGTACGATTTGGAGACCGTTATCTTTGCCCATGTGATCTTTGATACGGTGCTGATGTGTCTGCCGCTCCTGTTTGGCGGGACATGGAGCGACCAACTGCTGGCCATTGGCTGGCTGATCTTGCCCGCAACCATTGGCAGATATGCACGTTGGCTGCAGCCTGGTTCAATCCGGCTCTCCGGAACCTAAAGGTCAACAAACAAGCAATCGGTCTGCGGGCTCTACCGATTGCGTTTTTTGCTGGTCAATCATTCTGATAAAAAATTTTTTTCGGAATCAGAAGGAATATTAAAACTAGAATCGAATATAGAGTAATGTAACCGATTACAATAACAAATCGATCAGATCCACGTCGATTGTTATTCATTTTCTTACGAATGAAAGGGTTTACAAAGATGGTGAGGATAAAAGACGTAGCCAGATTGGCAAATGTGTCTACCGCTACAGTGTCGCGGGTTTTAAGCAATGCCGATAACGTAACAGAAGAAACAAAAGAAAAAGTGTTAAACGCAATACAAGAACTGAACTACTCACCCAATATCCTGGGCAGATACCTTCGCAAGATGGAAACACAAACGATCCTCGTGGTGGTGCCCGATATTACAAACACATTCTTCTCCAAGATTTTGCGGGGAATTGAGTCGATAGCGGTTCAAAACGGCTATCAAGTGCTGTTGGCGGATACCCAAAACAATGTTCGCCAGGAAGTCGAGTATTTGAATCTGCTGCGGCAAAAGCGGGTGGACGGAATGATTCTGTTGACGGCCCGCATGGATCGGAGTCTCGTTGAGGAGATAGCGGAAGAATATCCGGTTGTCCTTGCGTGTGAATATCTGGAAGGCTCCAGGTTACCCACTGTCTCGATCGACAACGTCAGCAGCGCCCGAAAGGCGACCGAGCATTTAATCAAGCTTGGCCACAGAAGGATCGCGCACATTTCCGGTCCGATGGATATTATTTTGAGTCGTGACCGCCTAAGAGGATATCAACAAGCGATGGCTCAGTATGAATTGAAGTTCGATCCGGTGCTGATTCAGGAAGGCGATTTTAGTTATGAAATCGGTTACAACATGGCGATGAAATATCTTGCTTTGGAAAATCTCCCAACCGCAATTTTTGCTGCAAATGACGAAATGGCTATTGGAGCGATGAAAGCCATAAGGGAACATTCGCTGAATGTTCCCGATGATATAGCCGTTATGGGGTTCGATAATATCAAGATTTCATCGATTGTTGAACCCGCATTAACGACTATCGCCCAGCCGATGTATGAAATCGGCACCACGTCGATGGAGATTCTTCTAAAACTGATTAACGGAGAAGATTTAAAGAAGCGACAGTTTGTGCTTGAGGATCAGTTGATAATACGGGAATCATGCGGAGGTAAAGTAAGGTTTTAAAACATTGACCAATGTAATGGATTACATCAAGGGGGTGAAAAAGTCCGTTCCAAGATTTGGTGAAATATTAACTGCAAATGGGCAGGCGAATAAAAAACTTTATCATAGGAGGTTTTTCGGGATGAAATTAGGTTATCAGACAAATACCTGGGGAGGAGTGGTTGGCCATCCAGCAGGAGTAACATCTGTGAAAGATTTGTACTATCTGGCAAATGGTTCAACAGAACAAGCGTTGGCGGACATCTCAGCGGCAGGATACAAAGGGTTTGAAATTTTTGACGGCAACTTGATGCAGTACATGGATCGGAAAAATGATTTTCGCGGCCTTATGAAAGCGCATTCTTTGGAATTAATAGCGGTCTATTCGGGAGCTAATTTCATTTATCCGGACATTCTGGAAGAAGAACTAGGGAAGATTGAAACGGTCGCTGCATTTGCCTCCGAAATGGGAGCTCAACACCTTGTGGTAGGCGGAGGGGCTATCCGGGCTAAAGGAATATTGGAGGAAGACTACAAAGCTTTGGGAGACGCACTAAATAAAGTGGTCGCGATTGCGGAAAAAAACTCTTTGATTCCAAGTTATCATCCACATCTGGGAACTATCGTGCAGTCCCCGGAACAATTGGATAAATTGATGCCTTTGACTGACATTCATCTTTGTCCTGACACCGCACATCTTGAGGCGGGAGGCGGAAATCCGGCTGAAATCATGAAAAAATACGCAGATCGCATAAGGTATGTTCATTTCAAAGATTACGCCGCAGGAGAATTCTTGCCCTTAGGAAAAGGGAAACAGAACTTTCATGAGATGATTCAGGTGTTGAGGGAAAAGAACTATCAGGGTTGGATTACCGTGGAATTGGACAGCTATGAGGATCCAAAGAAAGGTGCGCAAATCAGCAAAGACTATTTGCAATCGAATTTTCAACTGGTCTAAGTTGGCTTCAATTGATTTCTTGGCGTATTTAAACGCTTGGAAATATAACATTTTTCAAAATAAGGGGGTCAGTTTTATGAAAGTAAAAAAAACCTTTGCATTACTTTTCAGTTCTGCATTGGTTGCCGGCTTAATGGCAGGATGCGGCGGCAACCAAACTCAGGAAACAAAAGCTCCGGCTGCCAAAACGGCAGAAAGCGGCGGGCCAATTACTGTTAACCAAGAGCTTCCGGATAGCGAAATCCTCAGCAAGGGTCCGCACGGTGAATCGGCTGTATCCGCCAAGACGTTAAAGTTGACCGAAGAAGACATCAAGAAAATAAAAGAAAAGAAATACAAAGCAGCTCTTGTTATGCATTATGCGGGTAACGACTGGTCAACCGCTCAGGTTGAGGGCCTCAAAACAACGTTTACTAAGATGGGAATTGAAGTTGTAGCTGTTACGGACGCTCAATTTAAAGCCGAAAAGCAGGTTGCTGATATTGAAACTGTACTGGCAAAGAAGCCGGACATTATTGTGAGTATCCCGGTAGACCCTGTTTCAACGGCAAGCGCTTATAAGAAAGCGGCTGAGCAAGGCGTGAAATTGGTGTTTATGGACAATACGCCAAAGGACTTAACGCATGGCAAGGATTACGTCAGCGTGGTTTCGGCCGACAACTATGGAAACGGTGTGGAAGCAGCAAAGATCATGGCCGAAAAACTTGGCGGCAAGGGGAAAGTGGGAGTTATCTTCCACGACGCAGACTTCTTTGTAACCAAACAAAGAACCGACGCTTTTGAGAAAACAATCAAGGAAAAATACCCCGATATTCAAATCGTCGCTCGTGGAGGCATTACCGGACCGAATGACGGAGAAAAAGTTGCTGCGGCCATGCTGACTAAGAATCCGGATCTCAATGGGATTTTTGTTGTATGGGACGTACCGGCGGAAGGTGCGCTTGCAGCTGCCCGCACAGCGGGACGTAACGATTTGATTATTACAACAATTGACCTGGGTACCAATGTAGCATTGGATATTGCGCAAGGTGGACCCATTAAAGGACTTGGAGCCCAACTCCCCTATGATCAGGGTGTCGCAGAAGCTATTCTTGCAGGGTACGCTTTGCTCGGCAAAGAAGCTCCGGCCTATGTAGCGGTTCCGGCATTGAAAGTAACCAAGGACAACATTCTGAAGGCTTGGCAAATGGTCTATCACCAGGATGCGCCAAAGGATATTCAGAATGCTGCAAAATAATAGGAATTGATCGATTTATGAACACATTGCCGGGATTCCCGGTTGAACAATGTCGGGAATCCTGGCTGAGGAGGCAAAAGTCTATGAAAAAATTAAACGTGGGAATGATTGGTGCAGGGTTTATGGGAAAGGCACATTCGCTCGCTTATGCGGGGATGCCGATGTTTTTCTGGCCGGCGCCGGCTATTCCGCATCGTAAAATGATTGCGGATGTAACTGAAGAAGCGGCTAGAGATGCAGCTGCCCGTTTCGGTTACGACGGCTATACTTCCGACTGGAGAAAAGTGGTCGAGAATCCGGAGATTGATATTATTGATATCGCAACTCCGAATGATTCCCACGCGGAAATAGCAATAGCCGCAGCAAAAGCGGGGAAACATGTTATTTCGGAAAAACCGCTTGCGCGAAACGCCGCAGAAGCGAAGGCAATGCTTGATGCTGTAAAAGAAGCGGGCGTCAAACATATGGTGGCATTCAATTATCGTCGTACTCCGGCTGTGGCTCTGGCTAAAAAGTACATTGAAGAAGGAGCTGTCGGCAAAATTCTGAATTTCCGTGGAACCTATCTGCAAGATTGGTCTGCGGATCCCAATTCTCCTCTGTCCTGGCGTTTTCAAAAAAGCATCGCGGGCTCCGGGGCACTCGGTGATATTGGAACACACGTCATTGATTTCGCCCGCTATTTGGTTGGAGAAATCACGGATGTAATGGCTACAACCCAAACCTGGATCCCGGAGCGTCCGGTTCAATCCGACGGGGTAGATAAGCTGGGAACCGTGAAGGCATCTCAGGACGTTCCGAAAAAACCGGTCGACGTGGATGATGAGTTCACTACACTGGTGAAATTCGAAAACGGAGCAGTGGGAAGCATTGAAGCAACCCGTAATGCTTGGGGACGCAACAACTTCTTAACATTTGAAATTCACGGAGAAAAAGGTTCTCTCTACTTTAATTATGAACGACGCGATGAACTGCAAGTCTGTTTTGCGGATGATCCCGTAGATCGCCGCGGGTTCAGAACCGTTTACACCGGTCCGGCACATCCGTATGGTGAAGGTTTATGGCCTATTCCGGCATTGGGAATCGGTTACGGTGAAACGAAGATTATTGAGGTTTATGATTTCTTTAAGGCAATTGTAAACGACACAGATGTATCGCCGAACTTCTATGATGGCTATCAAATTGCTGTTATCACGGACGCGATTTTGGAATCGGCCGGGAAAAACGCTTGGGTCAAAATTGAAAAGTAAAGCAGATAAACTGAATGGGGCCATACCGACTCACGGTGGCCCTGTTTAGGTAAATTAAAGGATGATATACCATGGAAAAACCGGTACTGAAGATGTCTCAAATCTCAAAGTCTTTTAACGGAATCAAGGTGCTTGACAAAGTGGATTTTGAATTGCGAAGCGGGGAAGTCCATGCCTTGATGGGAGGCAACGGGGCCGGCAAGTCGACATTGATGAAAATTTTGACCGGCGTATACGAACTTGATGAAGGAGAAATTACGATCAATGGTTCCCGGGTAACAATTAAACAACCAAGCGACGCTAAAGAAAATGGAATATCGATGATTTTCCAGGAGTTTAGCCTGATACCCACCCTGACCGTAGCTCAAAACATCTTTCTCAGCCGGGAACCCAAAAACAAATTTGGTTTGATTGACGACCAGGAATGTCTTCGTCTAACAGAAGAACTTCTGATCGAACTGAACGTCAATATTGACCCCAATACCCCGGTTGAGCAGCTTGGCGTGGGATACTGGCAAATGACGGAAATTGCCAAGGCTCTTTCGCAAGATACGAAGATTCTCATCATGGATGAGCCTACTTCGTCTCTCACGAAAAACGAAACTGAAGTATTGTTTCAAATGATCAACAAATTAAAAGATAAAGGAATTGCCATTATTTATATTTCACATCGTATGGACGAGATTTTTCGGATATGTGAACGAATTACAATTTTACGCGACGGAAAACGTGTCATTACCGCGGCCTGCAGTGAGTTAAGTTTGGAAAGTGTCATCCAACATATTGTTGGGGGGAATTTGGAACACGCCTTTGAATGGAAAGACCGCAATTACCAAAGAAATCAAGAGCCTATTCTCCAGGTAAGAGACCTGGTATCCGGGCAAAGGGTGAACGGAGTAAGCTTTGATTTATACCGGGGAGAGATTCTCGGAATTGCAGGATTGATGGGAAGCGGACGATCCGAAACGGTTCGCGCTTTATTCGGGATCGATCCGATCGACGGCGGAGAAATTGTGATCAATGGGCGGCAACAATCGATAAAAAAACCTCAAGACGCCATAAAAGCTGGTATCGCACTGGTTCCCGAGGATCGAAGAATGCAGGGATTAATCCTCGATCACAGTTTAAAAGACAATACCCTTTTGCCGATTTTGTCCAGTGTGAAAAAAGGCCCGTTTATCGATGAACAAAAAGCAAATCAGATAGCCCAAGAGTTTGTTCAACGACTCAACATCAAGACGGACAGTATTTTCAAGACCTCCCGCTTGTTGTCAGGAGGAAATCAGCAAAAAATCGTATTGGCCAAGTGGTTGGCCACTTCTCCTGATATTTTAATTTTGGACGAACCAACCATTGGGGTAGACATTGGGGCCAAAACCGAGATTATCGAAATCATCCGCTCATTGGCGGACAGCGGAAAAGCAATTATCGTGATCTCCTCGGAACTTCCGGAACTCCTTGCGCTAAGTGACCGGGTAATCGTGTTGCACGGGGGAAAAGTGACAAAGGAAATGTATCGGAGAGAGATCAGGTCGGAGGAGGCGCTGCAGCATGCAATCCAAGGTTTCTAGGGCTTCAGAACCTGTACAGGGCAAAAATCCTTTACAAAATTTTGATTGGAAAAGATACATCGTTTATATTGCGTTTGTCGGTGTATTCATTTACTTCTCAATAAGTCTTTATGACGAAGGGTTTCTATCTGCCAACAATCTTCTGAATATTGTAAGACAAACCGCCGTGATCGCGATTATGGGTGTAGCGATGACATTCGTTATTGCGGCGGCCGAAATCGATCTCTCTGTCGGTTCCATTGCGGCACTTTCTTCCTTAACCACAGCACTGGCCATGAAAGCGGGATTCGGTATGGCAGGAGGAATTGTGGCAGGATTGGGAACCGGGGCTGTTATAGGATTGATTAACGGACTGCTTGTAACAAGAGTTGCGATCCCGTCCTTTCTTGTTACGTTGGGAATGATGGGGATAGCCAAAGGGTTCGCGATGTGGATTACCAATACAGCACCGGTGCCGATTTTAAATAAAACTTATAACTTTGTTTTCGGTTCCGGTGATATCGGTCCTATCCCTGTGTTGCTTGTTTGGACGTTACTGGTAGCGGCAATCGGTCACATCTTGCTCCGAAAAACGGCATTTGGACGCCAAACGCTCGCAACTGGCGGTAATGAAAGTGCTGCAAGGTTTTCCGGTGTGAATACCGCCAGAATTAAACTTTTGGTCCTGGTGGGTTCGGGGATATTGGCGGGTCTGGCCGGTATGTTGTACGCAGGCCGTCTGCAAGCGGGACGATTTACGCTCGGTGAGGGAGACGAATTGTCTGTTATCGCTGCCGTAATCCTGGGCGGAACCAGTTTGTTTGGCGGAATGGGTACTGTGATAGGTACTGTGTTTGGGGCTTTGATGATCGGTATGATCAATAACGGTTTGATCATTATGGGGCTCGATGTGAGTCAACAAATGGTGGTAAAAGGTTTGATTATTATCTTGGCAGTTGCCTTCGGTCGCCGGACCATCAAGAGATAAATAGCAAAGCGACAAATAGTTTATGCCAGAATGGTAGGGGACATGGATGAACAAAGTAAAAGCAGGAATGATCGGAACGGGATTTTCCGCCACATCCCAATTGGAACAGTTACGACGTCTCAATCATGTTGAGGTGGTCGCCATCGCTGCCAGCAGCAAAGAGAAAGCGCTGGAAAAAGCCAACCAGTTTGGCATACGAAAAGCGTATGGTGATTATAACGAATTGATCAACGATCCCGAAGTCGAGGTGATCCACAACTGCACGCCGAATCATCTCCACTTCCCTATTAACAAGGCCGTGTTGTTGGCGGGAAAACACCTGTTATCGGAAAAGCCGCTGGCAATGAACAGTGACGAATCAGCCGAATTAAACGAATTGGCCAAAAAGAGTTCGGGCGTCAGCGGAGTCTGTTTTAACTACCGCCACTATCCCCTTGTTGCGCAGGCCAGGGAAGCTGTTGCCGGCGGTGAATATGGAAAGCCGAATCTGGTCTACGGCGGGTACGTTCAGGACTGGCTGTTGTACGACACTGATTATAACTGGCGCTTGAATCCCGAACACAATGGGGCTTCCCGGGCGATTGCCGATATCGGATCGCATTGGTGCGACACGGTTCAGCATGTGCTGGGGAAAAAGATTGTGGAAGTGTTTGCCGATTTGAAAACCGTGCATCCTGTTCGGCGCAAGCCCAAAGACCATTTGACCACGTTTTCGACAAGCAAAGAAGCGGAACGGGTAGATGTCAAGATCACAACGGAAGATTACGGGAGTGTTCTGGTTCATTTTGAAGATGGTGTTCACGGAGTGTTCACTGTATCACAGGTAAGTGCCGGTCGCAAAAATCGATTGTATTTCGAAATTGCGGCAGAAAAAGCAACATTGGCCTGGGATCAGGAAGAACCCAACCGACTCTGGATCGGTCAGCGTGACGAGCCGAACCGGGAACTCGTGAGAGATGCTTCGCTTCTGTCGCCGCAAGCCGCCAAACTCGTTCATTATCCTGGCGGACACCAGGAAGGTTGGCCGGACGGGTTAAAGAATCTTTTTCTTGATTTTTACGGAGCGGTGATGAGAAGGAAGACAGGTACCGAACAGGAAACGGTTTCTTCTTTTGCTACTTTTGACGATGGACACCGCATTATGCGATTAATAGATGCTATTTTGGAGAGCCACCGCGCTAAGAAGTGGATTCAGATCTATTAGGAGGACACAAAATGAAGCTTGGGGTTTTTACGGTTTTATATCAAGATCTGCCGTTTGAACGGATGCTCGATAAGGTTGCCGAAATGGGAGTGGAAACCGTAGAATTGGGTACCGGCAATTATCCGGGCAACAAACATTGCGATCCGGATATATTATTGGAAGATGCGGCGAAATTGACAGCTTTCAAGAAAGCGGTGGAAAGCAGAGGATTAAGTATCAGCGGATTAAGCTGTCACGGAAATCCGATGCACCCGGATCGGGAATTTGCCAGGCAATCGCATGAAACTTGGCGAAAAACGGTTCTCCTGGCCGAACGGTTGGAAATTCCCGTTGTTAACGGCTTTGCCGGATGTCCAGGTGATCATCCGGGAGCAAAGTATCCCAACTGGGTTACCTGTTCCTGGCCGCCGGAATACCTGGAGGTTCTCAAATGGCAGTGGGATGAGGTTGTAGTTCCTTATTGGCAGGAAGAAGCAAAGTTCGCAGAATCCCATGGAATCCGGCAAATTGCGTTTGAGATGCATCCCGGATTTGTAGTGTACAATCCGGAAACATTGCTGAAATTACGGGACAAAGTAGGCCCCAGCATCGGGGCGAATTTTGATCCGAGCCACCTCTTGTGGCAGGGAATCGATCCGGTGGAAGCCGTAAAGAAACTGGGGCGTGAAAAAGCGATTTTTCATGTGCATGCCAAGGACACCTATCTCGACCAGGCAAACATCCGCGTCAATGGGGTGCTCGATACGAAACATTACAGCCAAATTCTGGATCGTTCGTGGGTTTTCCGGACCGTCGGATATGGCCAGAACGAGAAAATGTGGCGGGATCTTACGAGTGCGCTTCGCTCTGTCGGTTATGATTACGTTCTCTCAATAGAACACGAAGATATGCTGGCCTCCATTGACGAAGGGCTGTCGAAAGCGATCGGCTTCCTGCAAGGGCTGCTGTTCAAGGAAGACATGCCGGAGATGTGGTGGGCCTAATATGGTGAGCCTGGCCCTTTTCCAGACCCGCGGTGATTAACGCGGGTCTTTTTAAGTTGGAAGCGGCCGGGAAATGTTGTATATTGTTGAGGAGTGAAGCTGCACGGGAGGTTCCATGAATACAACCAAAAGCCAGACGTTTGTAAAAGGCGCGGCCGCGTTGGCGCTGGCCGGCATGATCTCGAAAGTGCTTGGAGTCGTTTATGTAGTACCGCTGCAAAACATGATCGGAAGCTACGGGATGGGGCTGTATCAAATCGCCTACAACCTGTACATCATAATCCTTTATCTGGCGCTGGCTGGATTCCCTCTGGCTCTTTCCAAAGCAATTGCGGAACATACGGTCCATGGGGATTATGACGGGGCGGACCAGATCTTTAAGATCTCCTTGCGCTTAATGGCTGCCACGGGGATTACCGCCTTTTTTCTCATGTTTTTCGGTGCCCCTTATTTTGCGGTTTTTTTCGGGGATTCGAACTCGGAGTTGGCAATTCGCGCTTTATCCTTTGCCATCCTTGTGGTACCGCTAATGGCCGCATTTCGCGGATATCTGCAGGGCTATCAAAACATGACCCCCTCCGGAATTTCCCAGGTTGTGGAGCAATTTGTCCGGGTGGCCGCCATCCTTATAGGAACCTTTTTTGTCCTCAAATGGGGCTATGATGTCTCGTTCGGGGCTGCAACGGCAACCTTTGGCGGTATGGTGGGGGCCTTGGCCAGCCTTCTGTTTGTTGGTTACTCTGTTATGAAAATGCGGCGGGGCTTTCGGCATAAATTGACAGGCAGGAAAGTGGACAACCGTTGGCCGATGCTGCGCAAGCTGATTGCTTATGCAATCCCCATATCCCTTGGCACGTTGGTGCTGCCCATCGCGCAGCTTGTTGACAACGCGACGGTTATAAACCTTTTGAAGTGGATCGGCGTAGGCCAGAAAGAAGCCACTGAATCCTTCGGAATCCTGACCAATGACGGCTATCGCCTGATCCAGCTGCCCGTCACGCTGGCCACGGCCATTGGCACCTCGCTCCTGCCCGCCATCACCGAGGCGGTCAGCAGTCGAAACGAACGACTCATGCAGGAAAGGATCAACATCTCGTTCCGATTGATCAGTTTGACCATTCTTCCTGCTACGGCAATCCTGTTCGTCTTGGCGGACCCGATCGACATGATGCTGTTCCGCCATACGGAAGGCGCCAATGTCATGCGGATCGTGTCGTTTATGGGCATCCTCATGTCCTTTGAAATTCTGACCACCTACATGCTGCAGGGAATCGGATTGATGTATCTGCCGGTCCGCAACATGCTGATCGGTACCGGGCTCAAATTTCTGCTCAATCTCTCCCTGATCCCCCTGCTGGGGATTGAGGGGGCTGCCCTGTCGGCGTCACTGGCCTACTTGCTGTCGTCATGGCTGAACATGCGGAGTGTGTTTCGATACACCGGCGTTCGGGTGCATCTGGGGTTGATGCTGACAAGGCCTCTGGCTGCCACCTTCTTGATGGGATTGTTCCTTTGGGGAAGCCATTTGCTGTTTGTGACAATATTTCAGGATGCGATTCGTTCCGCCCGTTTGCTGGCAACTTTGGAACTGGCCTTAATCTTGCCGTTGGGAGCCGTTTTTTATGGGGTCATGACACTCGTCATGGGAAGCGTCTCCCAGCAAGAGATCTCTTACATCCCCAAAATCGGTCCACGCTTAAACCGGCTCCTTGAACGGTATCCGTGGCTGATCAGACAGTGATTTTATTTATTAACAATAAGGAGCTATTCCTGTAATGAATTAAATTGTGGTTTGCAAAAGAAAGAGCGCCTCCTGTATGCTGGGTCTCGGAATGGAGCACATTCACTGCCCT
>NZ_BDUF01000120.1 GCF_002335525.1 Effusibacillus lacus | reverse complement strand
GAAAGAGAACCTGAAACCGTGCGCCTACAATCAGTCGGAGCGCGTTTAGGCGTGACGGCGTGCCTTTTGTAGAATGAACCGGCGAGTTACGATCCCAGGCGAGGTTAAGGCGGAGAGCCGGAGCCGCAGCGAAAGCGCGTCTGAGAAGGGCGAGAGTCTGGGGTCGTAGACCCGAAACCGGGTGATCTA
>NZ_BDUF01000119.1 GCF_002335525.1 Effusibacillus lacus | reverse complement strand
AAAGACATACCCAGATCAAGCGGGATGTCAAGCTGTTCTTTTGCCAGTTTGGCTCTTGCTATTTCAAGTACTTTCGGATCTCCATCCAGTCCGATGACTGTTGCTTCCGGAAAGCGGTTTTTAATCAAAATTGTCAAAGTAGCGGTGCCACATGCAAGATCCAGGACATGATGATCGGTTTGAATCTGTGCTTGTCG
>NZ_BDUF01000118.1 GCF_002335525.1 Effusibacillus lacus | reverse complement strand
CCCCAGTCAAACTGCCCGCCTGACACTGTCCTCTCACCTGCTTCAAGGTGACGAGTTAGAAGATCAATACCTCAAGGGTGGTATCCCAACGTCGGCTCCACCAAGGCTGGCGCCCTGATTTCTCTGCCTCCCACCTATCCTGTACATGATGTACCCATCTCCCATATCAAGCTGCAGTCAAGCTCCACGGGGTCTTTCCGTCTTGCCGCGGGTAACCTGCA
>NZ_BDUF01000117.1 GCF_002335525.1 Effusibacillus lacus | reverse complement strand
GTACGAAGTCGTCTCCGCGGACCGCCCCGGTTCACGAAGCACCTGCACGGTTGTTTCATCGGCGTGCAGGATGTCCTGCTTCAGCAGATGCTCATGCATGCGATGGTACAATAGTCTAAGCCACTTGTCTGCGCCGTGGATCATCCAGTTCGCCAGCGTCTGACGGGACAAGGGTACCCCAAGACGAGCAAACTGCTGCTCCTGGCGATAC
>NZ_BDUF01000116.1 GCF_002335525.1 Effusibacillus lacus | reverse complement strand
ACCCATCGAACACGAACGTATGTACTATCAATCTATTAAAAATGCAGCATAAAATCTCTACTTTTTGTGTCTACTCTATTGACTTAATACCAAAACACCCATACGGGTCGACATGGAACTCTGTCGACCCTACTATTTTTCCATTTGTGGGTGGTCAACTTTTTGTTTAGCAAAGTGGTCAACTTTTTGATTGACAAACACATGACTTCAATTGCGACCGAACCCACCTTGACGAGGAGAGACGATTCGGTCTCAACCGTCTGGTTGTCCACGTTGACTGTAACCCATTGAGATTGGCGAGCCGGTTTTTTATCGGTATCTTTCAATTTCCGTATCCAATACCAGAGTTGACGTGTGGTGACTTGATGGATCGCACACCATTCCGATGCACGCTGTCCACTAGCCCGATAAGCTTCAATACGGGCCTTCCATGTTTCTCTAAGATCTGCTTGCGTCATAAAAAAATCCTCCTCGCTTCATTCTGAGGAAGATTATCTCACGGACAAGAGAAGGCTCATAGGTGGGGAATATTTGACGCTTACGTAGCGTCGATTCTCTCCAAGTGGGGACTTATTATTTCTTGGTCTATATCCATAGTAGCTGTTCTAGGAAGCCTTTATTTCAGTGAAGTGGCGGGATATGTACCTTGTACACTATGTTGGTTCCAGCGAATCTTCATGTATCCTCTTGCAGTGATTTTAGGAATTGCTTCGTACAGAGGAGACACACATATTACTAATTATGTCTTACCTTTTTCAATCATTGGAGGATCGTTCTCACTTTACCACTATCTTGAACAGAAAATTTCTTATTTCGGAGAGCTTACTCCTTGTAGAGTTGGGATTCCATGCAATGTGGAGTATATTAATTGGTTTGGCTTCATTACCATCCCATTTTTGGCATTGGCATGTTTCTTCCTGATTACTGTTATTATGTGGATTATTCGGAGAGATACGCTTCACAAGGGAAAAAATTAAAACTATTTAGCCAAAATTGTACCGGGTAACCAGATCCAATGACTAGAATCGTCATGAAATGCACGTTACCGATGTAATAACAGCTAACGGACTGGTAATGGGTGTTGGGCCTATGAAAGGAAGCAGCAAAATTTAGTGGTGTAAATGATGTTACTAGTAGTTCGTTTCCATAATAGACTTACTTTTACCTAGCAGCAGACTCCAAGCCGTACTTCCAACGAAACGGAACAGGATTTTCGTTAATT
>NZ_BDUF01000115.1 GCF_002335525.1 Effusibacillus lacus | reverse complement strand
TGAGCATCTGCTGAAGCAGGACATCCTGCACGCCGATGAAACAACCGTGCAGGTGCTTCGTGAACCGGGGCGGTCCGCGGAGACGACTTCGTACCTGTGGTTGTATCGCACAGGGAGGGAAGGTCCGCCGATCATCGTGTATGAGTATCAGAAAACACGAGGCGGCGAACATCCGCGCAACTTTTTATCCGGTTTCCGCGGCTACTTGCACGTGGACGGGTACTCCGGCTACCACAAGGTAGCGGATGTGACGCTGGTCGGTTGCTGGGCACACGCCCGCCGTAATGAGAAGCTGGATGTAATGGCAAGTTAAAGGCATAAGCCTGTGTTGAATAGCCTTTGCTTTGCCTCCAGCTTCTCATAATAATCT
>NZ_BDUF01000114.1 GCF_002335525.1 Effusibacillus lacus | reverse complement strand
AAGTCAGGCCAGGCTACAACCCATCACTCTTATCCGATGTAGTGAGGACGCTGCAAGCCCTATGCTAAGTGAGGTTCATGTCGATCGCGTGTATTTGGCTTGCGGCAGCACCGATCTACGAAAGTCGATTGACGGACTGGCAGTCCTTGTCAAAGAAGGCTTTGATCTCGATCCGTTTTCTCCCTGCCTCTTTGTATTTTG
>NZ_BDUF01000113.1 GCF_002335525.1 Effusibacillus lacus | reverse complement strand
TCGTCCGCCCAGGGTTAGTCGGGACCTAAGCCGAGGCCGAAAGGCGTAGGCGATGGACAACTGGTGGAAATTCCAGTACCACCGCGCAGCCGTTTGAGCAATGGCGTGACGCAGGAGGATAGGGAGAGCGGCCTGTTGGATGGCCGTGCAAGCAGTGAGGTTGAGAGATAGGCAAATCCGTCTCTTATAA
>NZ_BDUF01000112.1:19047-85045 GCF_002335525.1 Effusibacillus lacus | reverse complement strand
GAAAATGGCTTTCAAACTAAACAAAAATGAACGATTGTAGCCACTTCACCCCTTATTCAGACTCAGAATCATGTCTCTAATTCCGAGCTACTATGAATGGTTAAGAATCTATCGGATTTAATAGATCCTCAATTCCGATGATCGAAAAAATTTCCTGTATATCATCGCTCACGTTCGTATAGGAGGAAACAATATTTTGTTCCTCAAGTATGTTTGACAGCTTTAAGATGCATCCAATTCCCGTAGAATCGATGAAAGTAAGTTTTTCCAAATTAAAAACCACGCTTTTAATTTGGGACAAATCGATTTCGGACAGCAGTTTTTCAAAATTCTCAACTCCGCTGATATCCAAAGATCCATCAAATCGAATTTCCAGATTGTCTCCCTGATTGATTGTTGATATCAGAAACATTTCAATCCCACCCCAATTCGTTAAAAACCTACCAGTTCTCTTCAACAACAACTTTTCCATCCATCAATCGGGCTTGGACTCCCCACTTGTTGTCCGGGAACTTATATTCTGTATCCCCAATCTGGATGGAAGTTGCGGCCCAAACCTGATTCATCTTGATTTGACCTTTTTCGTTTAGAACCTTAATGAATACATTATTGTTGGTAAGCGACCCCGCCTCATGCGCCACTACTGCATCAGTTGCCTGAACATTTCCGTTTCGGATACGGCCATTTATTATAACCTTTCCTTTGGCATCCAGATTCGAGGCGTAACTGAACTTGTCAACATAAATATTCCCCTGCGCTGAGACCCGACTCCTTGTGAAACTCGTGGCCCTAATATTGGCTTTCTTGTGGCAATTGAGGATCAGCAGTTTTTTCAGGCTTCCCAGCTTTGTCTTACATTCGGTTATTTCAATTACGTTCGAGAAGGTGGATTCAAGTTTTACGAATGCATCATGCAATGTTTTAACGAGTGGCACCAGATGGTTTTTCAAGAGACTTACATCCTGTTTTACGATGCCATTCAATTCCTGAATTCGTAACGGCAGTTCCTGAAATTTGATTTTGACCAGGAGTTCCAGCAACGGTTTTAATCCCTGGTTAGCCAAATCCTTATCTGAAAACGACTTGTTGGCTTCCAGTTGTCTTAATGCAGTAATTATTCTTTCGAGCAACTCCTCAATAGAAGCAATTCCCTGCACTACACTTTTTGCAAATCGCACGTCAATTTCATTTGAAATCTTCGCTTCCACCACGGGACCGCATATTTTAATATCTCCTGCCGCCTGGATGTCCGCTTTTGAAACACTGCCTTTTATCAGAACATTTCCACCGGCTTGAATTTTGGTGCCAGCACCTACATCCCCGCAAATGACTACATCTCCCGCAAAAATAATGGATTCCCGTTCTTCGCGATCGAGGTTGCCGGTGTAGATATATTGAGGCAAGATGGAGAGTCCGAAAGTATTGTTCGAGTATTTTGTGATTTTAACCCGTCCCTCTGTCTTGGCTACTATTTTTCTTTCCGTTTCTAGCAGCGATACCTCCTCTTCAGCAATTACGGTGATCTCCGTTCCATCAGTTGTCGGCAAAATGTCTCCGAACACATTGCGCCCCTCTTTTCCCTTTGTAGCAGGGACAATATACCCGATGACCTCGCCGGCTTGTACTTTTGGCAAACTAAAGCATTCTTTCCAGTCCGGATCAAAATCTTGATCCCATTCATCAAGCATCCGCCGTTTCTGGTATAAAAATTCCAGAGTGCCATCATTTCCCGCTACAGGTTCCTTCCCTCTGGCCACAACGAATTCGGTTTCCTCCAATACCTTACAGGCCTGGTCAATAGATGAAAAGTCTATGCCAAAGGTAATTCCCTTCTTATTTAGCAGATCCATGATAGTTTCCGGTCTTACATTGTTCCTGGGACTGCTTTTTCTCTCGACTGTTTTCAGCACCAGTTCCGTGCTTGGCGGTTGATTGACGAGATTTCGTTGGATCAGGTACCCCGGTGAAATCTTTACTGTTGCTTTCATGTTATCTTCCGCAACAGATAAAGATATTTTTGTCTCAACCAAATCTGATTGTGACTCCACTACAATATGATCTTCCTCCCGGACTACAACCGTTCCAGATACCTCTCTTCCATTAACAAAAACCTGAACACCTTCACAAACGGTTATCAGGGGATAATGGTGTAACCCGTTCTTGCAATAAATCCTCCCATCTTCCACCCAAGCATATCCGTCAATGTCAGTTCGCTCATGATCCGATACCGTTCGCTCTCGTTCATTATTTGCTTCGTTGTCAGGCGTCATGTGCTGTTCGTCTAAAGAGATTTCAATCACTGCAGGCCGTTTGTAGAACCAACCTTTTGAACCACTGTCAACCACTATATAGTTAATTTTTTCAAGTTGAATACGGTAATGGTTTACTGCTTCCGCCAAAGCTTCTTGAACCGTTTTGGCCGTTATCCTAAGTTTTCGAATCCCCATGGAGTTCACCCCCATTATAGGTCTTTTTAATATTTTCCAAGTTATAAACAAATTGTAAAATCAGCTGCATTTCCTATTTTGTCAAATTTGGAGTAGGAAATTTTTCTTATTCTCTCATTTCTCTACTATTTGATCGGATTTTTTTATAGTACTGTACGATTAACCTATCCAGTTCCTGGCTTTTTTTCAAAAGTTGTTCCCGCAACAACTGAGGATTCATTTCAAACAGTTCCAGCAATTCCTTCTTTCCCTTGTTGATTTGTTGCATCAACTTATCAAGTTTTCGGTCCCTGATCATGCTCATCATCCCCAAAATGAGTTACTTCAGCAGTTTTGCAACTTACGAGAAGATTCTTTATTCTTGTTTACAAAATTATGACTAAAAAAAATGCTTGAAACATCCGTTGTGTTTCCTAACTTGTCCATACCCTGCATAGGAAATGATTCCATATCTTGCAGCAATAAAAAATCGCGCTTATTTAAGCGCGATTTTTTAAAATTTCCTGTTTTTGATATGTCTAAACTGGTATATTTTGGAGATTGCCTGTTGACGATCTGTAACCTGCATTTTTTGAAATATTTTCGTCAAATGATTCTTCACCGTATGTTCACTGATAAACAATTTTTTGGCAATCTCTCGATTAGCCAAGCCTTGAATAACGAATCGTAATACATCACACTCTCTTTCCGAAAACGGAATTACTTTTTTAATACGTTCAATGAGTAAGTATTCATCGTAGGTCTCATGTTCCGGTTCCTGATAGAGCAACAAATCTTCCTGAGCTGATTTTTCACGTACTATAAAGGCTTTGAACTGTTTGTACAAAACAGGATCGATCAAATCAAGTAAATTCATATTTTTTATTTGTTCCTCATTGGACAAATAATGGAAAACCAAAATCAATATCTGGATTTCCTTCATGATCGTAAGATCGTTTTCAGAAGTTGCTTTGTTTGAAGTCATGAAATGGGCAAATCCCTGCACAATCTTGGATATCCTGATATCTCCCACTTCTTCTTTAATAAATTCAGGTGAAAAAGGTACAAGCAGACATGCATTGCATATCAGACTCATCTCGGAATCGGACAAACCAATTGTCTTTGAAAACAGACGGGACAAGTTGCTTGCTTGCAAAGTCAATTCATATTTCTGCGGATCCGATTCAGAGATCGTTTTGTGAAGAATGCGAATCATGTCTTCTTTTGGCAGAAGATCTTCCATCATTTGAATCGCATGTATGATAAATCCTGAAATCATGCAGATAGAGGAGAGAAACTTCCTCTGCGAAGGTTCCATGGTCATTGTTTTTTCCGCAGCCAACACACCTTGTACCCGATTCTGAAAAACAATCGGGTACTCCTCTACATTCCCCAAATCAGTGTGTCGTTCATAATATTCCTCCGAAATATACATGATTTCAGAACGAGGCCGAATATATCTGTTTGCCACCTCATTACTGTAAACCTGAATCTTGTCGCCCGTTATCCCCTTGGCAACCGCTTCGATCCGATTCTCATTTTTGCTCTTGTTATAGATGATGCAGGAGAAAGCACTCCCTGTGATTTCCTGACAGAAACGGACCAGCAGCCGCAAACATTCTGTAAGGTTCTGAGAGTTCACCAGTTCTTTTCCCAAATCAAACAGGATCCTTGACATTCCTTGTTTATCTTTAAGAATTTTATAAGATGATTGATTGGCATACATGACTTCAAGGATAGCACCGAAGGTTTGAATCATTTGCAAATCATCAATATCCAAGCTCGTTCGTTGAGAACCTCCTCCAAACAGGAGAGCCACAACTTCTTTATCAATCTTTAAAGGATAACAGAACAATACTCTGGGAAACATATTTCGCTTTGCAAAAAACAAGCTTCTCGGGTCACTTGCAACATCGCTCCAAAATCCAAAACGTCCAGTGGCCGCTACATATCCCAAAAAGCCTTCCCCAATGAAAAAATCAACTCCAACCAAATCTTCTTGGTATTGGCCAATTAATCTTGAAACACAAAAAGTTTCTGAATCGGCTTTTGTTGCAATGCCTACAAAATCAATGGCTGAAATGCTTGTTAAAAGATCTAATTGTCCTTCCCATTCTGAATATGCGGCTCGAGTTTGATTCACAAACTTATTTACAATACTTAATCGTTTTTTTCTTGAAAATGCTTTCGTTTTAAGGCTTAGATATTGGGAAATTATTTCCGTCATATTTCGAATACGATTCAACAACTGCATTTGCTGTTCATGGGTAAAGTCTTTAATACCCGAAAGTACATCGATAGTTGTCTTCGAAAGATTAAAATTGGAGGATACATGTGCCAAGACCACATCACATGTATTACTTTCAATAAACACTCCTGCCCATACATAGCACAGAGTCTTATTGTTCAGTTTTACCGGGGCCAACACAATTTTGATACCCGGGTGCAGTTCACAAATGATAGGTTTTGCAATGGAAGGAAACATATCCAAAACTTGTTTGTAATGAATGGACAAAGAAGAGTTGGTTTCTTGCAGGAAGAGGCTTGTGCAAGGAGTCACATTCGAAGGCTGTGTAATGTATTCTCCCTTCAAGTCGGTAATAAAAATCGTCATATCGCATCCGAAGGCATAGGCTTCTTGCAAATCTTGTAGCAATTCTAGGCTGTTGTTCATCTGTATACCTCTTTTTAGACATAAAATTTCCTTTGCCCATGTATCGATATTCTTTTTGTGGACTCACTATATCATATATTGTAAAAGCTGGGATGGTCCTTTCGACCCATAGACCAACTCCGGCAGGACTTTTACCTGCTTATGTAATTGGACACCTCTATCAAGTTCTGATCCGGATCTACTGTCATTACAAAATGATCCAGTATCTCCCCGCATCTCTGAGATAAGTACGTAGACAGAGGGATCTGTCGAAGGTACGCCTGTGGAGATTGTGTAAGGCCGGCTCTCTTTGGAGAGAAGGCAACGGTTGTTGAAACAGGAAGCCCCCACTTCAAACCGTAAGGTGAAGTGGAGGGTAGTTCACGAATCCCCTTTGCCGTATAGGTCTCGAATGTAATGCCACTCTGCGGCAAGACCTTCCTTTAATTGAATCTTCGGGCTGTACCCCATTATCTTACGGGCATTTGAAATGTCGGCCCAAGTATGGAGGGGATCCCCCGGTTGCTTTGGCAAATGCTCGATTCTTACCTGCATTCCGGTAACCTCTTGCATGATGGCCAGGATTTCGTTGACGGAAGCCCTTTCCACACCGCCCACGTTGAATACATTCCCGTGCACACCCAGATTCATAGCCAACATGTTTGCTTCCACCGCGTCGGACACGAAAGTGAAATCCCGTGTTTGCTCCCCATTCCCGTAGAGAGGGATTGGCTGACCGTCGAGGATCGCCTTCAGGAACTTGTGAAAAGCCATATCCGGCCGCTGCCTGGGGCCATATACGGTAAAATACCTGAGTGAAGTGGTCGGAAGTCCATAATTGACATGGTACATACGCACCAATTGTTCACCCGCAAGCTTGCTGACACCGTAAGGTGATATTGGAAGCAAGGGGGCATCCTCATCGGTCGGACCGTCGGTTCCGCCGTATACGGAAGAGGAGGAAGCGTAGACAAACTTCTTGATTCCTGTATCCTTGCAGGCCTCCAATAACCGCTGAGTTGCCAGGATATTCAGATTGACGTATTCTCCGAAATCCTTTCCCCAACTCTTTCGTACACCCGCAATCGCCGCCTGGTGGAACACCACATCCGCGTCTTTCAGAATTTCCGGCAGATTCATCTGCAGCAGATCGCTTTGCCTAAACTGAAAGTTCGCATTCTTCATCGCTTCCGAAATGTTCCGGCGTTTCACCGCTTCCCATTCGGGAATCGTCAACATGTCAATTCCAACTACTTCATGGCCCTCCCGCAGCAGCCGATCGACCAAATTCGAACCGATAAAGCCGGCAGCACCTGTCACAACAATCTTCATCTTAACTCCTTCTTCCAACCGCGATGTAATGAATTCCCGCTGCCTTCATGTGCTCCGGTTCATAGTAATTCCTTCCGTCCAACAGGATCGGATGTCTCATGATAGGCACGGTTTCTTTCCAGTTGATCTTACCAAATTGTTCCCATTCCGTGCATAGAATTGCAGCGTCCGCTGCAGATAAAGTTTCTTCAATGGTACTGCAGACCGCTATTTTCGGTTCATCCGGCCAAGGAGTCTGGGTTGGCATCTGGATAGTCGGATCAAGAATACGAATCTCAATGCAATGCTCCAACAATTGTTCAACCATGCGAATTGCCGGCGATTCCCTTTGGTCATCCGTATCCGGTTTGAACGTTAAGCCCAACACAGCGATCGTCCACGGTTTTTTTGCATTCGCCAAAAGAACGTCGGTTAATTTGTTCAAATAGTATTCTGTCTGTGTCCGGTTAACAGCCTCCACCGCCTCAAGGATTTTCGGATCAATCCCCAATTCCTTCGCGGTATGGATTAGTGCCTTCACGTCCTTTGGAAAACAGGAGCCCCCATATCCGATCCCCGCCTTCAGAAATTGGGACCCGATCCGTGTATCCATCCCCATTCCGCGGGCAACTGTAGTCACATCCGCTCCGACCTGATCCGCAGTACGTGCAACTTCATTAATAAATGAAATCTTGGTGGCAAGAAAAGCGTTGGAAGCATACTTAATCAGCTCAGCCGTTTCCCAATCGGTCAGGATAAAACCGCTGTCAAGCGGTTTGTATATTTCCTGAAGAATGGCCATTGCCCGGCTGCTGTTTCCGCCCAAGACCGTTCGTTCCGGATGAAGCGTGTCATACAATGCGGAGCCTTCTCTTAAAAATTCCGGATTGGATACGACGTCAAACAACTCCGCAGTCCCTATTTTTTCAGCAAGGTATTCGGACAGCCACCTGTTGGTTCCTACCGGTACAGTGCTTTTAACAGCAATTACTTTATACTCGTTGATTGAACCCGCAATCGTGTCCGCTACCGTTTGCAGATAACGGAGATCCGCTCTGCCATCAGGCAGTGACGGGGTACCCACCGTAATAATAATCACCTGCCCGTCACGAATTGCTGCCTCAATGTTGGAGGTAAACTCCAATTGACCGCTACCGTGCATCTCACAGAGAAGTTTATCCAGCCCGGACTCCACAAACGGCAGGACTCCCCGCCTCAGTTTTTCTACTTTTCCCCTGTCAACATCCGCACTGATTACTTGGTGATGCATGGATGCGAGTACAATTGCCGTGGTTGTACCCACATAACCGGATCCAATGACGGTTATTTTCATGTTCTCATCCCTTCCACGGCTGGAGCCGATCCGTGTTGTTCTGTACCATGAACATGGCTGATTTGCCGAAATCAATCGCTACCCTTTTTTGTTCCCGGGCTAATTTTTCCGCAAGTATCACCGCATTCACACCCGCAGAAATCAGCACTATGTCACACTCAACGTTTTTCATCCGGCGTACAGTATCCTTGATTTGGTTATACTGGGAAAACGAAATCCGCTTTACAATCTTAATGTTAAATTCCGGATACTGCTTGTTGACCAAATCCGCAAAGGAATCGGCCCACTTTGAAATCAAGGCCACTTTGCGTCCACGCAGCATCTCCCAGAAACTCTTCTTTTCAACCAAATGACGATTGACCAGAGTGTGACATACCCTTTTGGGACGAATTCCATATGCTTTAAAGCATTTGTTGGTAAGCGGCCGTAGATATTTCTGCGGGGCTTTTAGTTCTCCATCATTGTAATCAGGGATTCCCACAAGATCCGCTCGCTTGATTGCTTCAATCATTCTGTCACGGGCTGTTGTGTTTGGCAGCCGAATCCCTTTCGTCTTGGTCGTCCTGGATCGTCTCCCCCATCGAGTTCGGATTACACGTTTGATGGGCATTACATGCTGCTGCGCCAACACAAGATTCTCTCCATCCCCGACCCGGACGAGACTGAACGGCTTTTTGGCACGGATTGCCTGATCAATGATCTCGATAACCTCTTCCGTTTTCAGCGTTTTGCCGAACGAAATTTTTTCCACTTCCCGTCCCCCTTAGAACTGTCCTGTTTTTCCGTCCCCGCAGTTTCACTTCCTTGCTCTGCGTGATTGGAACCCAACAGGTAAACTCCGTATAAAATCGGGTTTTGAAATGTACGCCGCCACATTTGAGGCTTTTTGGCGTCCCGAAATGTGATGCGCAAGTCCCTTCCGTTCGCTTCAATAAATTTAATCGTGCCATCCATAGTAACAGCCAGGTCCAAACCGAAATCGGCCATGAAGGGACCGATCGTCTCAAGCTGTTTGGCGATTTTCAATGCGGCCTCTTTCATATCCGCATAGATCTGATCGGCTTTTTGCTTTTCGAATGCGGTCGTTAATATCTCAGTAGCCGAGATTGCTTTCCCCCCGACAGCCAGATTCGTTGCGTGAGCACCCGGAACTCCCACCTTGCCTACGACCCCTGAAACGGTCCACTCGCCTGCGGCACCCTTCTGAACGGACACCCGAAAATCTACCGGTTGCTCAGAAATCTGCAGCAACGAGATCCCTTCCTGTATCAGATAGGGGCGCCTTCTGATGCTCTTCTGAAGTCCCCCAAATCCGTCCATCGGGATTTCAAAGTGCAGTGAACTTCCTTTATTGCTATGGGATACCTCAAGCTGGTCAGTCTCTTGCCGTAGCCGGATCACTCCCATCCCTAAACTTCCGTTGCAGGGCTTGAGGTACACGTTGTCATATTGCTGCAGCCAATGCGAGACCTGCTTTTGAGACCGGAATACCTCTGTTATCGGTAAATATTGCAGAGTATCCGGATTTTGGGAGAGCAGTCTGTGTACTTCCCACTTATCGAACCGGGTAAGCCCGTTGTATAGGATTGCGTGTTTCGGGAGCAGCCCCCGAATTTTTCGCAGATTGGCTTTCGACACAATCAGTCGATTGTGTATTACGGAAGGAATCGTGTATGTGTCAGCCTGATAGCTTTTTGTTGACGAATTCCAGGCGTATGCCCGTATCCGCCCTGTTTTCAAGGGCGATGGAGGAAGAGTGAAAAAGATCACGTTGACCCCGGCTCTCTTGGCCGTCCTGACATAAAACGGCAAATATTCAAAACCGTAGCTTTCTTGCAATGCCGCCTTTAATTGAGACTCATCCAACAGCACTCCCAGATCCGCCTTTTGCTCTTCCAATTTGCGTCCCCCTTCCCTGGAAATGGGATCCGGCTTGTGGTTACTAGTGTTTTCTGCGTTTTATTCCGTATTTTTTCTCGAGTTTTTTCAGTTTCTTATTACTCCAGCCATAGAGTTTCAGGGTGGATTTGATGATTTCCGGATGATAGGTCTTCACACTCAGGCTGCTGCGGTTATTACCGTGCAGCAAGTATTCGGACAACGGTTCTTGCAGGCAATCCCCCCGGTAGCGGGAAGCCAGACGCAGCCACATATCCCAGTCCTGGGAGTAGAGATATTTTTCATTGAACATTCCGACTTTTTGAAAACATTTTTTGTGAATCAAGACTGTTGAAGTTCGGATGGTGAAACGGCGAGTGAACAAGCAGTACTGCAGATGCTCCCTGCCTTTGCACTTTGTCGGCTTTCTCAGCTTGGTTCTTCTTCCCTCGGCGTCAACGTTGTAGTACCAGGTGTATAGAAACCGGCAGTCGGGATGGCGCTTGATATAGTCCATTTGTTTCTGCAGCTTGTCGGGCAGAAAGCGGTCGTCCGAATCGCAAAAGGCGATGTATTTCCCTTTTGCATGTCGTATCCCCGTATTTCGGGCTGCGGAAGGTCCTTGATTTTTCTGATGGATATAGCGTACCTTGTCGCCGTACTTTTTCACGAGTTCCCGGGTATTATCGGCAGAACCGTCATCCACAACAATAATTTCATAGTCTTTAAAGGTTTGAGCCAGGACGCTTTCAATCGCATGGATGACAAACGACCCTCTGTTATAGGTCGGTATGATAACGCTGACTTTCGGCACATCCTCACCTCCCGAAACGATTGACTATTTTTTCAAAAGAATGTCATAGATTTTTTCCAACTCCTCCACCTGCTTTGCTGAATTGAATTTTCGTTTCACTGTGTCCCGGCCTTTCTTGCCCATCTTTATCCACAGGTCGGGATTTCTTATCAGATCCAGAATCCTCTCTGCCAACTTTTTCGAGTCTTTTTCATCCACAAGAAAACCGGATTTTCCATCACGAACCAGCTCCGGTATTCCCGCATGCTTTGTGGAAATCACCGGCATTCCGGTGGCCATCGCTTCCTTAAGCACATTCGGGATGCCTTCCTGATTCCCGTGTTTGCCGGTTACACTCGCCAGCACAAAGATGTGTGCCTTGTGCATTTCTTTAACGACTTCTTTATGCGAAATTTCACCGAGAAATTTAACCTTCCCCTCGATTTTCAGTTCTTTCACCTGTTTCTTCAGCTTTTTGCGGAGCGGTCCGTCTCCCGCAATGTGGAGCCGGATATTCGGATATATTTTGTAAACACGGTGAAAAGCATTAATCAGATATTTCATTCCTTTTTTCTCTACCATTCGGCCAACACAAAGCAGTCTGATTTTGTTATTTTCAGGAATTTTTCGTTCTTTGAACTCGAATCGATCAACATCTATGCCGCTGTAATGCACGATAATTTTATTTTTGGGACAACCGTAATCCATCAGTATTTTTTTCATGTTGTTCGAAGTAACCGTGAATGCTTCCCCTTCTTGAAACAATTGCTGCAGCTTCCCTTTGTATTTCTTGTAGCTGACCTTGTTGGATGGGAGATCAAATCCGTGAAATGAGGTTAGCATCGGTACTCCCAACTTTTTTTTGAGATCAAGCAATTCAACCGCTGTCGTCCCAAACCGTGCATGAATCAGATCGATATTTCTCTTCTTCAGAACCTTTTCCAATTCATTCGATTTTTTAAACAGATAGATCGAATGAAAGGGAAAACGCTCCAGGTTCATGACCTTTTTCGTGCAAACGATCGGGGCTACCTTGCTGAGATTAATCAATTCCGAATAGATGAAAGTTTCACTTGACGGCAGATACCAGGACCGGATTACTGCTATCCTGCTCACAACACCCCTCCTTCCAAACCGATCGCCCGAGCTAACCTATACTATGTGACCGGGGATAAATGTTCTTGTACTGCTGTCTAACCCGATAGAAGTCTTTGCAGGTGCCCAGCTTTTTCATTTTCCAGTTTCACCGTTCGCATCATTTTGTCGGAAGATATCGATTTCCCCTTCTGCAAAGGATTCTTGGCAGTATCGTGGAACAAGTGCGGGAAGAAACAGTCGATGTACAAGATGCGCAGTTGATCAGAGGTTAAAGAATGGACAGATGTGTACCATGCAATTATCTTTTCGAGGAGCTTGGGTTCCCACTTTCCCCGTTCACTCATCTGCTTCAGGATTACCTTCCGCAGGTCCCGCAAAGGCAGATCATAGGTGACGCTGTCAAGATCTAGAACGACGACACCGTCTTGGGTCAGCAGTGCGTTGCCCTCTCCATAGTCTTGATGACATAAGCATTTCATTTTCTCGGAGCGGCTTAACCAAGCTCGGTAATCCGATGCTTTAAGCAACTTCAAAGCCTGTTCCCCTTGTCGAATCATTTGATCCGAGTATTTGCGATAAAGTTCCGCTGTCGGGGAGGAAATCTTCGATTTCTTCCATGCCTTCATTCTTTCCAGCATCGATCGATAGTGATCGGGCCATTTGCCCCATTTGGTAGATTCTTTGCAGTTAACGGCGGGAACAAACCCGATTGAATCCTTGTGAAAACGGGCTAAACCGTGGATCGCTTTTTTGAGATGATCCGACCTGTCAAGGTGCAGATCCCTTCCCTCTATCCACTGGTATAACACGTAAACATGACCGTCTATTTCCGTATAAAGTGCTCCTTGAGCGTTTCGAAAAATGCCGGGAACATTCGCTTTTTTTGCTGCCAGGTAAGAATGGGCCTGAATTGAAAAATGGACTTTCTCCAGCGGGCGACCCAATCTCTTCAAACAGAAGGTTCCTTTCGGCGATTTTATTTTCCAGACTGTTCTTTGCTCGCCTCCTTGAATGACCCGCACAGTCTCCGGTTTCAACTTGTAGGCGGCCAGTACCCTTTGATCCAATCTGTTTGACTGTTTGCCCATTCTCTACTCCTTTCCGCTTCTGACCTGCTTGATAATGCGGTCCCAATCGGCAAGCACACTCTGCTTCGCTTGCTCAGACCGGACCATCAGCTTAAGCTTCTCCAGAAACTTGTCGGAATTCCATTCCTTTTCCCTTCTTTGAAAGTACTTGCTGCTGATCCCGTAAAACAGATTCGGGAATAGCAAATCCGCGTACAGCACCCGATATTCGTCGTCAGACAACGGATTGACCGAATGATAAGCTGATAGCATACGAGTGGCCTTTTCTCGGCTCCACTCCTTTTTTTTCATGACCTTGTTCATGATTTTGCGCAAATCCCGCGCCGGGACATCATAAGTGAGGGAGTCCATATCGAGTACCACTATTCCTCGTTTGGTCCGGACCAGGTTACCGGATGCGAAATCCTGATGGCAGAGGTTTTTATGCTGCCTCACTTTGCGGCACCATTGAGTGTAAACACCGGATTCGATAATCGCCAGTGCCTGCTTGCCTTGACGAATATAGGTATCGGCATGTTGAAGGAAGAGGGTGGAAAATTTACTTTTGTCCCGGGCAGCCATCCGCTTAAATTTTTCAAGATCCTCAAGATGCTTACGATAGCCGTCTGCCCATTTCCCAAGATGCTCCCTGCTGTCAGTTCCTGCGGGCGGATTGAATCCTTTCGATGCCCGGTGAAAAATTGCGAGTGCCTTCATAATCTCCTGCAGTTCCTGTTTGGAATCATATTCAGGGTTGGGTCCGGCCTCGTAATCACTCAAGACAAAGCAACTGCCGCCCGCTTCCGCAAATTCCTCGCCCGATCGGGCAGTTACGATCTTGGGGATGCGAACACCACCTTTTTGCAGATGTTCTACTGCGGCCAGTATGAAACGCAGACGGCTTTTGGAGCCCGGAAACTTTTTCAGTATTTTTGTTCCGCGGTCAGTATCGACCTTCCAGACCCCTTTTTTTCCTTTGTAAGAAATGACAGTGACCCGTTTGACCTTAAGCGGATACTGCCTAAGCACCACTTCAATCGGTTCTTTCACTGCAATATCCCCCCGACCGCTTCCAAATAAACTCTCTCCAGCCTATGCGCCACATGTTTGAACTGATAGTTGGTTTTGACGAACTGCCGTCCTTTTTGCGCCATTTTGGCTGCCTTTTGGGGATTTGACAGAAGCGAATCAATTGCTTCCGCGAAAGCCTTTGGATTTTTATAGTCTTTAATCACGATACCGTTTTGTTTATGTTTTACAATTTCCGCGTTGCCGCCCCGCTTGGTGGTGATAACGGGCAGACCAGCGGCCAATGCTTCATAGTGTACACGCGCCAGCGGTTCCTGCCATTGGGAACTGCAGATAAACACATCTGCCGCAAGATAGTATTTGGGGATCTCTTTAGGTGCAACATGTTTTGTGAATATTACTTGCTTTTTAAACGGCTTCGCCAACTTATGCAGCGAACGCACATAACCGTCGATACTGTTGTCGCTGAACCATTTGCCCCCGACGATCACCAGAACGACATCTTTATGCTTATTCAGCAGATATTTTAGTGACTTGATCAGAATATGAGGGCCTTTATTAGCACTCAGACGCCCCACGAACAGGATTATCTTTTTCCCCTCTGCTCCGATTTTCTTTCGTACTTTCTCCCGAATCCTGATACCCTCCTTTGACCAGACGGGTATGAACGTGCTCAGATCTGCCCCTGAGTAAACCGTACGCACCTTGTTTTTGGCGGAGGGAAACCGTTTCACGATTGTCCGTCCGATGTAATCGCTTACTGTCATGATTGTCCTGACGGACCGTATCGCTTCTTCCGCTTCTTTTGCTGAAATTTTCTCTTTTGCGAACATTTCGTTGTGAAGGCTTAAAACAAAACGGCTTTTGGGGGCCGCTTTGGCATATATCGGAACGTTTTTGGGGCGGTTGAATACATGAATAACATCATAATTCCCTTTTCCCAATTCTTTGGCTACAGCTTCCGGATATCGTTTCCCGGAGGGAAGTCGGATATATTCAATCCGTCCCCGTTTCTCTCTGTTTGGTAAACTCGGATCTTGTATTGAAAAGATCGTAAGTTCATAGTTCTTGCTGAGAATAGGAGAAACACCGTCAATTAAAATCTGAATAGCCCCTCCCTTGATTGCGGGACAAGGAAGCTTCTCGGTACAAATGAACGCAAGTTTCATAAGATCCCTCCAATCTTCGCACAATCTGTAGACTATACTATGAATTCTGCTGATGTTGTTCTTGGGCAGATACGTAAATTTCCTAAGAATATGGGCCTATTTTTGGCAATCAGATAAAGACCTTACACTTGAAAATCCTTACTCACATACGATAGCAAGGGGTGAAACCAATTGATTCGGTACGTTGTAGGGAGAAATTTGGGACATCTTACTCGTTGTGTAGCCAATATAAAATCATTTCGTAAAATCTCGGACAGGAAGATTGAAATTCATACATTTGGCAAATCTCCAGATTGGCTTCGTTCCAACCTGACCAACATAAAAATTAAAACGACCAGAAACAAAAAGTTACAAGCGGACATGGACAGATTCTTGAAATCGGATCTGATCGTACATGACTGGAGAGAAGAAGTGAAAAAAATTAAAGAGGCCCGTACAGGGACGGGCCCTATCATCGCGGGGATCTATCACAGTGACATAAGTTTCTCTGACAAAGACACAATGTTAACCAAAAAATTTAAACGTCAGATCCGTTATATTTCCCAACGAACAACAGATATTTTCTTTCATATCAACCTTAAATCCCCTAGGGGTATTCCAAAACTTGACACTTATTACGTTCCTATTCCCTTGATTGTTAGAAAACCAACCATGAAACCGTCTCGGGTCAAATCCCTGTTGGGAATTCCTGAGAACGAACAGTTTATTCTTGTTCAAATGGGAGGTGGAATCGGGAAGTACCGATATGCTTACATGCGGGAGTGGTACGAAAAAGTAAACAAACTTCAACTCCCTTACCGAATAGTAATCGCCAACCAATTGAATGGAGTTGACTACCAATTCAGACATGGGATCATCAGGGCCCCCTTATTTTCAAACGGTAGCGATCTGGTTAACGCTGCATCCCTTGTGATCAGCAAACCCGGTATGGGAATTCTTACAGATTGCATCTCCACAGGAACTCCATTGCTTGCTTTGCCTGCCGATTCTAAAGAAAGGGAAGTGAAGAACATGATGCTGCGGGATCTTACAGGCAGCAGCCTTTGCTTGGCCTCCAACCAACTTAGTCCGGAGGACCTGGCTCATCGGGTGGAAAATGTGTTGTCCAACGCTTCCCGAATTGAACGTGCCTTTCAGAAAATACCCCGAAACGGTGCGGAGATAGTAGCAAAGTCTTTAAAATTGCTGTCAGGTCGTTCTCTGAAGGATTTACCTGACATTTACAGTGAAATCCTTAAACTGACTCCTTTCAACGTCAAGTGAGACCGCTCCACTCGGAGCGGTCCCGTCTCTACATAGTCTCTGCAAGCCTATCCGTTCGGTACAAGCCCCAACAGTAAAGTTCATTGGGCACAGGATGGGAAGAGTCAGCAAGTAAAAACGGGTCTTTGTGTTAGTTCTTATATCCATTTCAAGGGGGCAAATTTGGACATAGAATGTAAAGACATCGGTGCAGAAAGGATGGTGTGAATGAAGATCTTGCTGGCAACTTATTGGTATCTTCCCCATGTGGGTGGTGTATCAACCTATGTTTATACGCTTAAACGAGAGTTGGAGAAAATGGGGCATGAAGTTGATATTTTTGCCCATCATCCTGACATGCAAAAATACTACATGCCAAACAATGGACGTTACATTGACAAACCTAAAATCAAAGACCCGATTTACGAGAAAATGATGACCTATTACGAACAATATCTGCCCCAGGTTGACCCCTGGATTCGCTGGAGAGACATCGAACGTTACAGTTTTGAAGCCGCAGCTGCCGTTTTTGGCCTGAAAAAGTATGATTTGATCCATACCCAAGACTTGGTTTCCACCAGAGCTTTGTGGCGCGTGAAATCAAATGACACCCCATTAATTGCTACCATCCATGGATGTCTCGCTACAGAATTCATTTATTCCAGGGAAATCAAAAGCAAAAATTCTCTCCCCTGGCACTATGTCTCCGCCGAAGAATACTACGGATCCACATCGAGCAACATTACAATGGTCCCGACACATTGGCTGAAGAACCTGTTAAGCACAGATTTTAATGTCCCGGGTTCCCACCTGACTGTCGTTCCTTACGGTATGGATATAAACGCTTTCTTTAAGAAAATGAATGCCAAAACTGCGGTAAATGTCCCTCCAGACAAAAAAATTCTCGTTTGTCCGGCACGTCTTGTCCCGGTTAAAGGGCACAAGCATCTCCTCAATGCATTGGCAAAGCTGAAGGAAGAACGCGATGACTGGCTTTGTTGGCTGATTGGAGACGGAAGATTACGCAGGAAACTGGAAAAACAGACAATATCCTTAAATCTTCAGGATCACGTGATTTTCATGGGAAACCGACAGGACGTTCCGGCCTTGCTCAAACAAGCGGACATATTCGTACTGCCCAGCCTGCAAGACAACCATCCTTTCTCCGTGATGGAAGCACAGGTTGCCGGTAAAGCAGTTGTAGTGTCTGACGCCGGAGGCATACCGGAAATGGTGACTCATAAAATAACCGGCCTTATCTCCCCTGCAGGTGAAAGCGAACTTTTATTTCAAAACCTGAAAAGGGTGATAGAAAACGATTCCCTGCGCTGCCAGTTGGGTGAGAACGCCCAACAATGGGGCATGCTGCAATGGTCTTTGGATACCATGATGGAGCGAATTTTGACTATCTATGAAAAAGTGACTCCGAATCTTCGAAAAGGGGGGATTCGCGGTGGACGGAAAAAACAAACAAACTAAGAGGAGAGGAAAATCGAAGAAAAAAACAAGTTCGTCGAAACTGCGTAAGAATAAGAAAGTCGCCAAACGGCGAAACAAGCAGACTTTTAAAAAAAGGAAACTGAAAACAAAGAAGAAAAACAGACAGAAGCGGTCAAAGGCCAGACCCAAGACAACCAAAAAATCCAAAACCCGAAACACTAAGAAAACAAAGAACACTAGTAAAAAACAACCCTCCAAAAGTAAGAACTCCAAGCAGAAGAAAGACAAGGAGGAACTCCTCGAGTACGCAGTTCCTTTGAACACAAACTGGAACACTTTAAGCCCGGGAGACAAATTGTACAATTCCCTGTTCTCATTTGAAGCCGAAACTCCTAACGTTTGGATGGATCCTTTGACATGGAACATTGTCTATGCAGCCGTTCCGACGGGCTATTCGATTCCCGACCCTGCCTTTATCAATGTCCTGTCACAACGTGTTGCCTGGAATCTGCTGCAACCCACGATCTCTGACAACAATTCCATTGACTATAACAGATTCTTGGCAACAATTACACATGAAGAAGCCACAGCCTTCCAAAGTGAAATGAAAGATTCAAATGAAAGTACTGCGCCCCCTTCGTTGTCTTAAACGGGGGGCAGTTTTCATACAGAATTCATTACGATTTTAACGGAGGCAAATGGATGAAAATATTGTTGGCAACGTTCTGGTATTTACCGCATGTGGGCGGGGTGGATACCTACTTGCGGATCTTAAGGGAAGGATTGGAGAAGCGGGGACATCAGGTGGACATCATGGCGCATCACCCGCCTATGAATTCTGTTTATTTGGTTACAGGTGAAAGGGTCGTCGAGAAAAAACCAATCCTTTTCCCGATGCACGATATGATGATGGATTACTTTGACCAGGAACTGCCGGATCTGGACAATTGGGCCCGTTATCGGGAGATTGAACGATATGTGTTTGAGATGGCATCCGTGTTACTGGGATTGGATGATTATGACATCATTCACACCCACGATGTCATTTCAACAAGGGCATTTTCCAGAGTGAAACCTGCAAACATCCCTCACGTAGCCACTATCCACGGATTATTGATGGAGGAGTTTTTCATAACCAAAGAAATTGAGCAAGAAGGGACGATGCGATGGAAATACAGTTTTGTCGAAGAACATCTCGGAGCTTCCTCGCCGGATGCCACAATTCTGCCAAGTGAATGGCTGCGCAGGGAATATATCAACCGTTTCTTTGTCCCCCCCGACAATTTAACGGTGATTCCGTACGGGTTAAACACTGAGAAAATCATACGGGAAACGGATTCGATCAAACGCATTCCCCGGTCGGACAATAAGTTGGTGATCATCTGTCCGGCACGGTTGGTACCATACAAGGGACAGCGTTATCTGTTGGAGGCGCTTGCCAAACTAACCGGGTTCCGGGATGACTTTGTCTGTCAATTTGCCGGAGACGGCCAAATGAGAAAAGAATTGGAAGAACTGGCTGAAGAATTGAATTTGCAGGATCATGTCGAATTTTTGGGCAACCGAAAGGACATACATTACTTATTCAAACAGGCGGATCTATTCGTTCTGCCCACTTTGGTGGAAAACCATTCTTTAGCCGTGATGGAGGCACAAGTGACAGGACTTCCCGTAATCACCACCCGTGTGGGGGGAAATCCTGAACTGGTAAGTCACCTGCACACCGGTATGCTGGTGGAACCCCGCAGCGTCATGGAGTTATGCCAAGCGATTCTGACTCTTATGAATAACCCCGAATTACGAAAGAACATGGCAGAAAACAGCAAACACTGGGCCAGAAAATACTGGCGTCCGGATATCATGGTGGAACGGACACTGGATGTATACAGAAAAGCAGCTGATAAATACAAATGAGGCGCTTGCCAAGCGCCTCATTTGTATTGACTCCGGGGTTGTTTGTCATCAGAACATCAGGAAAGCGGCAGCATCGGAATATGAATGAGTTTTCCATATCCGGCTACCTGGACTCTGATTTCCTGGTCCCCATATGTTTTCGATGTTCCTTTTACCATATATTCTCCCGGCGCCAGTCCGTTGAACTCATAGTCCCCCGTGTGATGAACCGGGATTTCCATTATGAGATTCTGATCCCTGTCAAAAATCTGAACTTCCGCCTTTTCTAAGGGTTGACCGGAAAATTTGTCATACACTGTCCCTTTTAACGAAGAAGACGGTAAAGGTTGAATCTTCCCCCACCATTCTCCTCCTTTTAACGGTTCCAACATTTCCTTGTCAGGAATCTTGTAAGTGTCAGCCAGTAAAAAGGACAATTCATCCCATACCTCTTCTTCCAAAAAATAAACCTTTTTCGATGGTTTAAAGCTGAATATATTGACGTAGGGCTCCATTAGATCCGGCAGACCGGGAACGATGATTTCATCCAATAAAAAGGAAAGTTTTCGCTCGTCTTCGTTGATTCCTTTTTCCTTGGGAACAAATGTATCGCTCGCCACAATCTCCAAATTTCCCCTGAACAGCGGCGGAATTTCGGCACGAATCGAAAACTGTCCGCCAAGATTGCTTGCTTGATGAATCAATTGTCCGTTCACATAGATGGAAAGATCCAATTTTTCCGGATAAGGCAGTCTGCGGCCTTCAATAGTCAGGGAGGATTCCTTCTTAATATTCCGAAGCGGGAGTACAAACCGCCTGGAAACCCATCCATCGTGGTACCGGCCTGTAAATTCCTCGTTATTCATGAGTGCCCTCCTGTTTAAAAATTCCTCCGATACACAAGACCGGGAACCATTTGCTCCTGTTCATGGAATGATATCCTCCTGACTACGAACTGATTTTCTGATAACCAGCATTGTTTTGCACTGCATTAATTTTTCATATGCCGGATTTCTGTCTAAAAATTGATCGACCACCTTAGCCACATCGGGTTCACCCGGGTAACCATAATCATGAAACACAATCAGGCCACCTTCTGAAATTTTCTCGCTGTAGTTTTTTATATCATTCCAAACCCCTTCAAAGCTGTGGTCCCCATCAATGAATAACAGGCTGATGGGATCCGTTACCTGATCCTTCACCAATCTGGAATCTCCAATAATGCAGTCAACACGATCCGTCAATTCAAATTGGCTGATATTTGTCTTGAATTCCTCCAAGGTGGACTCTCTTTTTAGACTGCCAAATCTTCCCCGACAATCAAAAGTATCAATCGTAACTATTTTTTTCTTTTTACGGCTGACATATTGACTGCCCAAACCAAGACAAATCGCAGACTTTCCCATCCATGTTCCGATCTCCACAATCTGTCCCTCTATTTCATCTACCATCGAGGGCAGTAAGAACAGGGTGATCATTTCCCACTCTTCCAAAAATCCCTCAACCTTATGAATACGGCCGATTATCTCCGTCATGTCGATTTGTTTCACTCTGCTCCCCACTTTCCCGATCCCATGAAATCCCGCAGGGCATCTTTCCAATGCCGGAATTCGGCAAAGCCATTTAACCGAATGGATGTATGGTCAAGAACGGAAAAAGAAGGTCTTTGCGCAGGGCGAGGAAAATTTTTTGTTTCGACAGGGGTTACTTTTACTTCGATTCCTGCTTCGGTAAAAATTGCTGTCGCGAATTCGTACCAGGAACACATACCGGTATTGGAGGCATGATAGATGCCATACTTGTCTGTCACAAGCAAATCCTTTAGAAATTGTGCCAAATCCGGCGAATAGGTTGGACTTCCTGTCTGGTCATAAACTACGGACAATTCATTTCTCAACTGAGCAAGTTTTAACATGGTATTTACGAAATTATGGCCATGCTTGCCGAATAACCAAGAGGTTCTCACAATGAAGTATTTGTCGGAGAGAGTCTTAACCATTTCTTCTCCCGCCAGCTTTGATTTCCCATACACGCTCAGCGGGTTGGTCCGGTCAAATTCTTTATAGGGAATTGAGCTCTGCCCGTCAAATACATAGTCTGTACTGATATAGACGAGCTTTGCCCCCACTTTTTGGGCGGCTGCAGCCAGATTACGGGTGCCATAGGTATTGGCAAGATAGGCTCGGTCCTGATTGGATTCAGCCTCATCCACTTGCGTATAAGCTGCGGCATGAATGACAGCGTCCGGCTTGATTTGCTGAACCACTTGAAGGACTTGGGGCAAGTCGGTAATATCCAGCTGCTGCCGGCCAAAGCCAAAGATTTGGTGATGATCCGACAGGGTACTGACCAGGTCGGTCCCCAATTGCCCGTTTGCTCCAGTAATCAAAACTCTCATCGAATCAATCCCTGCCTTCGATAATCGTCCCTGGAAGCTGCACTCTTCATGTGTATCCACCAGTCTCGGTTGTTGATATACCATTCCACCGTTTCTTTGATCCCTGTTTCAAATGTATATTTCGGCTCCCATCCCAATTGGGTTCGCAGCTTGGAGGCATCAATCGCGTAACGACGGTCATGACCAGGCCGGTCTTCGACAAAACGAATCAAGCTTTCCGGTTTATTTACCAGAGACAAAATTTTCTTTACAATATTCAGATTGGACCACTCGTTGTTTGCTCCAATATTATAAATTTCACCAGGCTTCCCCTGATGGATCACTGCGTCAATTGCTGCACAATGATCTTCCACATGCAGCCAATCCCGCACATTCCCACCGTCACCGTAAACCGGAAGCTCTTCATCCATCAGGGCATTCGTTATCGTTAGAGGAATCAACTTCTCAGGAAACTGGTAGGCGCCATAATTGTTGGAACAACGGGTAATATTTACCGGTAATCCGTATGTTTCGCGATAGGCACGCACCAGCAGATCTGCCCCCGCCTTGCTGGACGCATAAGGGCTATTGGGAGCAAGCGGTGTCTCTTCTGTAAAATAGCCGGTTGTACCGAGAGTTCCATAAACTTCATCGGTGGAAATTTGGATGAACTTCCTAACGTTGTATTTACAGGCCGCTTCCAATAGGGTTTGTGTCCCTAAAACATTGGTGCGAATAAACAGATCCGGTTCCTTAATACTTCGGTCCACATGAGATTCGGCAGCAAAGTTGACAATCACGTCTGAACGCCCTGGAGAAATGCCGGCAATCCCTGAGTTCTTCCCGGAGACGAGAGTGTCAACCAATTCCCGGTCACAGATATCTCCTTGAATAAACCGATACTTTGGATAATTTTTTATATCTTCGAGGTTTTCCGGATTTCCCGCATATGTGAGAAGATCCAGATTGATGATCTCATAATGGGGATATTTGCGAATCATATACCGTATAAAGTTACTACCGATAAAGCCGGCTCCGCCGGTAATAAGTAATTTCATGAGTATGCCCCTTATTTGAATTTTGTGGTCCAATCAAAACCGATACCCGGATCATTGTATGGAATTCTGTATTCATCCGGCTCCAAAGGATTATAGGAGTATGTCGTTATATACATAATAATGGCCGGTTGATTGCCAAGCACCCGGTATCCGTGAGCCACCATGCGGGGAATTAAAAGGGAAATCGGATTGTTTTCTCCCATATAGTAAACATCCGTGCATTTATATGTCGAAGAATCTTCCCGTAAGTCATGAAGGACGACCTGTACATTGCCTGTTGGAAAAAACCATAAATCGTCCTGTTTTTTATGATAATGGAAGGCTTTGATTACCTGGGGATAACTGAGGGAAGCCGACAACTGGCCAAACCGCTCTAAAAGATCGTCATCATCACGCAGCACTTCCATAAAATATCCCCGGTCATCGGTGTATTTCTGCAATTTTTTGATTTTTACCCCCTCAATCAAAACCAGTCATCCTTTCCCCTTTAATTGGAACCTTGCCGACCACTGTCTCCGCTTACTTTTTCTTCAAAATAGCCTTTAAGTGAGACCCGGGCGATGTATGATCGACTAAACCCTGTTCCACCATTTCGAAGTGTGTCTGAATGCCGTACATCAGATTAGGGCTGGCAAAATACTGCAGGGAAGCTTCGGTCCAGACAGATTTATGTGTTGGATCCTGCCACACCTCCCGTTTCGGGTACACAGGGCTGAATATTTCGAATATACCGTCCGGCTTTAATATCCGGTAAACTTCATTAAACAGCGTGATGACCGGGTACTCCACTTGCCATTTTCCATTTTCCTTGTAATAAACATAGGGAGGCACATGCTCAATAAAATCGTAAGCCACCACCTTGTCTGCCGAGTTGTCGCCCAAAGGAATCGGTTCCAAACCCAAATTGCAAACAATATCCGCGCTGCTGGCAGGCGGCGGAACAATATCAATGCCAATGTCTCCGCGTTTATGGGGACCACATCCCAAATCTACAATCATGCTCTCTCTTCCCTCCAAATGTTCCTCCATTTTTCGATTCGCTGTTGATTCAACTGATGCAGCTTTAAATCCTGATAGATTTTGTCGCCGATGGAACCCCATTTTCTGGTGAAAGCCTTGCCTGAATCAATCAGCTGCGGATGGCCAAATTCACGGCTGGTTGCATTGCCAAAGTGATGAACATATGCCCCCCCATAAATCTCAACCTTGTTCCAGCAAGAAGCGATCAGCACTCTTTGCACAAAATCAACGTCTTCCCAAAAAGCCTTGCCGAATCCTTCTTCAAAACCCCCAACCAGATCAAACAGGCTTTTCCGGATCACCACCACGGAAAAATGGATATCAAAGATGCGCAGATCACAGTTTCTTCCGGTAAATGATTCGGCAAATTGGGAAAATCCGCCATAAAACCGGTCCAGTTCCGGCAAAGACCAGCCAATCGGTTCATCTGACCTGTTCACGATCGATTCATCGGGAAAATTGTGCGGGTGTCCCCACATATATGTGTTTTCCACCGGACTGACCAGACCGATTTGATTGTCCCTTTCCATTTCAATCAGTAAAGATTCCAACCAGCCTTTGGTGACAACCACATCGTTATTGCAAATGCAAACGTAAGGCGCTTTCGCCATCTGAACTCCCTGGTTCCATCCCTTGCTGACACCATAATTCTTGTCATTCTCAATCACTGTGACATCAGACAGCCCCTGTAAATACTCCCTGGTACCGTCCGTCGAGCCGTTATTCACGACGATTAACTGATAAGGAATCAAGGTATGCCGGCGGACGCTCTCAATAAAAAGTTTCGTTAAGGGAAGCTGATTATAGACACAGGTTATAATGCTGCACCGGATCATAGAAAACCTTTATCCCGTAATATTCAAATTTTGGGATCGAACGGCAAACCCATATCTTCCTCTTACCTCGTCAATAAACGATTGGATGTTGGCAAGGGGAGGCTCACTGTTTTTGACTGCCACGGCATAAACTTCGGCAGGATCCACCTCAAGCGGATGTTTTTCCCATAAAACAGTGCAGAAAGAGAAATTCTCCAACAGCATATCGACACAAGAAGGTGTATAACGCCAATAGTCAGAGGGATAATCATGTATTTGAAAATTGAAAGGCACCGCCAGCAGCAGAATTCCACCATCCTGCAGCACCCGATAGATTTCCCGGATCGCGTTAAAAGGGTTTTTCACATGTTCCAACGTATCTACCGTGATTAGGCTGCCGACCGACCCGGATGCCAGGGATAAGGATTCCACGTCTTCAATCTGATCCACCCCCGGACCCATTCTCATATCGCATCCTACATATTTTTTCCCTGGGAAGTAGGGGCGCAGGTCGGCATACCCTTCCTGACCGGCAACCTGATAGGAGCCAATTTCATAGATTGGTTCAGGAACTGCAAAATGTTTAATGGCGATCTCCAGGAACTGTTTTACTATACTTTGCAATTTTCTCATCTCCCGCTTACTTGTTTGTGTTTGGTTCAGCCAGCAGCTTCAGGTATTTTCCGGCCACATTTTTCCACTGCCGCTCTTCAACAAATTCCAGTTGTGTTTGATTCTGTCCCAATTGATTAATAGATAAAAGCTGCTCCTGCAGTTCTCTTTCGTTTCTTACCTTGATCACCACCCCTTCCGGGACATCCTTGAACCATCCGACATCATTGACAATAACCGGTCTGAGCGTGGCCAATGCTTGATTGACTGCACTTGAAGAAACACAAGCCGCGATCTCCGGATACCAGAGGACGATCACGTCCGCTGCGGCAAGGCGCATCATCAACTGATCCAGCGGCAGCCAGTCAGTATTGCGGATGATATGGTCACCGCTGACGAGACAGCTGTTGGTCGAATCCAGCACCAAAAATTTATAACCTAAATCGGCCGCCATTCGGGAAATCAAATTGTAATCGGTGCGTCCCAAGCCAAATGTGGATACAAGAGGACCCTGGTAGTTGAACATTTGTTTAAGTTCATCTTTGGTAAAATGGACGGGAGTCGGAACGCCATGGGGAATATGGTGAGCATTGGGCAGCAGCTGTTTCATTTGCAGATTGGCACAAACGAATTTGTCTACCAGATGGAACGGGAAGTGGGGGCCAATACAGGAATCGTGAAAAGTTACGATAACCGGAATCTGTTGTTGCCTTAAGTATTGAAATAACGGAATCAGGTTTATGTCATTAAAAATTCCGTTTTGATACTGCAAAATGACTGCCTCGATGGCTCTCCGCCGCAATTCCTGAAACATCACCGGGTAATCAAAATCCCCTGTTTCGCTCCACGCCCCGGCATTAAAACAGCGGACCAAATCGCTGCTTTCGACATCATCGCCGCTTGCTATCAACCATCTCCGATCCGCTCGAACCGTTTCCAGCCGATTGCCAAAGATTGTGACAGAATGCCCCAACTCCACCAGCGCGTGGAAAAGAGAAAGATTGTATTGAGCAATTCCGCATTTCATGCCATAGGAGCTAAATAATCCGATCTTCAAATTTCTGCCCCCGTTCTTCATTCATCGGCCTCTGTTAACATGCTTATGTTTTGCGCCAATCCATGGAAACCCGGTCATTATCATCAAAATCTGTATTTGGCAATAAACTCATTTACGTTTCCGGAAAGCAAAAGCGGCCAAGCCTCCCTGATTTGCTCAAGATTCCAGTTCCACCAGGCTATTTTTTGCAATTCATCTATCACGTCTTGCGGAAACCGAAAACGGATGATTTTTGCCGGGTTCCCACCTACAATCGCATACGGCGGAACATTCCTGGTGACCACGCTGCGTGCGCCAATCACCGCCCCGTTTCCGATCGTTACTCCCGACAGAATCAATGCATCTTTGCCAATCCAAACATCATGTCCGATATTGATGTCTCCCTTTGTTTTGGGATGTCCTTTGTACTGGTCTGCCTCTGGAAAAATCGGATTGAACGGATAAGTTGTCACCCAATCAGACCGGTGTTCTCCCCCCAACATGAGGATGACGCCATCGGCCATCGAACAAAATTTGCCGATCCGCAATGTTGTGCCGTCCCCGTATGAATAAATTTGCGGCGTGCCATATGTCCAATCCCCTACCTCGTAGATGGAATAGTGAGAGATTTGATTTGTAAAAATCATGCAAAATCCTCCCTTGTTTGTATGTCACACCCGGCGGCTGCGGCATACAACATATAATGAACAGTTAACGCGGAAGGAGCACTGCCATGGTTGGTATCATGCTGACCACTTACAATCAGCTCGAAGACACCAAAAGGTCTTTGCAGAGTCTCAGAGAAAACACAACGATTCCTTACAAATTGGTAATTGTGGATAATGCCTCCACAGACGGCACTGTGGATTTTTTGCGTGATCAGGGATATCAGATCATTGAAAATCAACATCCTGTCTGTTTGTCAGTTGCGTTAAATCAAGGCTTAAGACACTTGTTGGCCGATCCCGACAATCGGTACATCGGTTGGGTCCATAATGACATGCTGTTTTATCCGAAATGGATGGAAAGGATACTGGATTTATTCGCTCAGGAAACCGCTTTCGGCAAGATAGCTCCCGTCAGTCTGCATTTATTCGGCCCCGACGATCCGAAGTTCGCGGAAGAATTCATGCTGAAACATCATGCTGTTTGTTATCCGGGAAATGCATGTCCATGGGTGATGCCGCGAGAGGTGGTTGAGAAAGTAGGTTATTTTGACGAGCGTTTTATTCAGTGCGGCGGATATGAAGATTGGGATTACAACAACAGAATTCTCGAGGAAGGTTACCAGGTCGTGATTACAATGGGCAGCACGGTTTGGCACCCGGCAATGGGAACCAGAAAAAACCATGACGAATCTGCATCCGCTTTGCACAATGCTGCAGTTTATCATGAAAAATGGGGCATCGACCACCCAAAGGTTTAGCGGTCTAAAGAAAACTTGGTATTCACCAAGTCCCCGGACTTGTGAATGCCTTAGTTGCACTTATGTCGATAGGACAAAATTTATAATTTCCTATCGACCAACGGAAGTAAGCCCGTCACCTTGTCGAACCTTCAGGTGACGGGTATGCTTTATTTCAGCTTTCGTTTACATTCTGAACAAGTTGTGCCCGGTTCGATGCGCACCCCGCATTCGCATACCCAGCCGATTTGTTTGGCAGGATTCCCCACTACAAGGGCAAATGGGGCCACATCCTTGGTCACCACCGCCCCGGCCCCCACCATCGCATACTCCCCTATGGTTACACCGCATACAATCGTCGCATTCGCTCCGATGGAAGCGCCTTTTTTCACCCTGGTGGGCGTGATTTTCCAGTTTGTATTGAAAGCTCTCGGAACCAGGTCGTTAGTGAACGTCATATGCGGCCCCAAAAACACATCGTCTTCAATTATTACCCCATTGTAGATCGAGACGCCGTTTTGAATTTTGCAGCGGTCGCCGATTCGCACTCCTTGATCAATGTAAACATCTTTCCCGATACTGCATTCGCCACCGATAACAGCACCTTCCCTGATTTGAACCTGGTTCCAAACCGCAGTATTTTCTCCCACCGATGCTGTTGGGGCGACTTCCGCGCTCTCGTGTATGCGAATCCCCGGTTTCATTGTTCGCTACCTTTCCCTGCGTACTTGATAATACTTTGCTTAACAGCTTCCGCCATCCGCAATGTATCCAATCCTTCTTTTGCCGAAACGATGGGAGTTTTATCGTTCTCAATGCAATCGATAAAATGCAGCAGCTGCTCTCTTAACGGTTCGTAGGCGGGAACGATCACCTTTTCCACGATATTTTGCTGTTTGTAATCCGCGTCCCGATTGGACAAAAAGAAATTTGTGGAACGGGAAATCAGTATTTTTTTGTCCAACAGATCCGCACGGATATATGCCTTTTTGGTGACCGCATGTATCGTTCTGACCTTTTCCTCTGTCACCAGGCTGGCTGTCAAGGTAGCCAGCATCCCGTTTGCAAATTGAAACGTGGCGACCACATGGTCAAGCTGTTCATGCAAGCGGCTTCCATAAGCTGTAAAGGAGACAGGGACGAGTCCGCTTAAATAGGACAGGATATAGAGATCGTGAATCATTGTATCCATAATCACGTCAATATTTTTTACTCTTTCCTCAAACGGGCTGAGACGATGAATATCAACAGCTATTACTTCTTCTTGCTGCATAATGTTTTTCAGCACGCGAATTGTCGGATTGAATAATTCTATGTGCCCAACCTGCAGCTTGCGATTTTTATCCCTCGCCAGTTCCCGCAAACGTTCCCCTTGTTCAACAGTGGCAGTAATCGGTTTTTCTACCAGTATGTGAATACCGTTCTCCAAACACTGTTTGGCCACCTGGTAATGGTCAAAAACCGGAACTGCAACAATTGCCGCATCGACTGATTGTAATAAGCCCGCAAGGTTGGAGAACGCCTGTATTTCATAGTCCCCCGCGATCCCGGCCGCTTTTTTGCAGTCGATGTCAAACACTCCGGTTAACCGGCAGCGATCCTGCAGTCCGGACAAGACACGGATATAATTTTTTCCCATCACGCCTGTGCCGATCACACCGATCTTCAAAGTCATGAATCTCCTCCACCTTTATAAAACGCAATTACACTGCGGGCCACATGCAAAACCGCTTTCCCGGCCATCTCGGGATAAAGCGGCAGACAAAGCACTTGTTGTGACAGCTGCTCCGCCACCGGACACAGGCCCTGTTTGTATCCCAGCTGTTGATAACTGGGCTGCAAATAGATAGGTTTTGGGTAATGCACGGACACCTGTATGCCATTTTGCCCGAGGAAAGTAATCAATTCTGTCCTTTCGCGACTATCGGACGTTCGGACCGTAAATAGATGATAAATGTGATCAGCGGCCGGCTTGGTTTGCGGGAGTACCAGCGGGAGGCCCTGCAGGAGGGAGCTGTATTGGGCTGCTATCTCTCTTCGCTTCCTGTTCCATGCGTCAATGTACCTGAGCTTAATCCTCAGGACAGCGGCCTGGATTTCGTCAAGCCGGCTGTTTATGCCTAGCATTGTATGATGATATCTGGATTCGCTGCCATGTTCCCGCAGCAGCCTGATTTTTTTAGCCAGGTCCCGGTTGGAACAGGTAATCATGCCTCCGTCTCCAAAAGCGCCAAGATTCTTGGTCGGAAAAAAGGAAAAACATCCGGCATGTCCCCAAGTACCCGCTTTCTGCCCGGAAAAACCGGATCCAAAAGCTTGGCATGCGTCTTCAATCACGATCAGAGAATGCTTGTTTGCAATTTCTGTAATTTTGTCCATTAAGGCACATTGGCCGTAAAGATGCACCGGTAAAATTGCCTTCGTCCGGTTGGTGATTCGCTCTTCAATTTGCTGCGGATCCAGATTGAAGGAATCAGGGTCTATATCCACAAACACGGGTACCGCACCCGTTCGCAAAATCGAGTCACCTGTAGCTACAAATGAAAATGGGGTGGTAATGACTTCATCACCCGGTCCGATATCAAATGCCTTTAATGACAAATACAACGCATCGCTGCCGTTGCCGACTGAAACCGCTTCGGCTGCTTGCAAATAGTCGGCCGCCTCATGCTCAAACTCTGCCACATTGTCTCCCATTACATATTGACCGCTTTCGAGGACCTTTTGGATCGCTTCCTCCACCTCAGTCCGGATTAAACTGTATTGGGCCTTTAAATCAACGAATGGAATTCTCATTGTTGTTCCCACTTCTTTCCTGCTGATTTAATGCGATCCATTGCAAGAAGGTTCTTTGCAGGCGGCTCTCGAAACGTTTAAATGCGTAGATTCGGGCGGCGCGTTTTCGGCCATGGGATCCCAGTCTTCTGATTTTTTCCGGATCTTGAATTAAACTTGTCAGCAGCGCACTTACCGACTGGATATCCCCTTTGTCTGTCAACAGACCGGTTTTCTGATGAATGATCATCTCTTTCAGGCTGCCCGATTGATAGGCAACGATCGCTTTACCGAATGCCATCGCCTCCAATACCACATTGGGAAAAGCTTCTTCCACCAAACTGGGGACAACAACCACATCTACTGCAGGCAGAATGTCTTCGATTGCCGGGACGATCCCCCGATATTGAAACTCTACGGAAGCAAGCTGTTTCGATTCCTCCATGCAGAGAGTGAAATATCCGGGGTCGACGATATTGCCCGCAGCAACCACGGTAACATTCGGAATGTGTTTGAAGAGAACAGCTGCACGGACTACTTCCAGCAATCCTTTTCCCGGATAAACCGATCCGAACCATCCGATCACAATCCGGTTGTCGGTCCACCCGTTCTGGCTACGGGTGATTTTTCTTTTTTTCGCAATCGACTTATAGGGAGGAATCTCTACACCGTAAGGCAGTAAAACAATTGAATCTGTTCTGCCGGCAGATTGGGAAAGGGAATCCTTAACCGCCCGTGATGGGACCAGGATTTGACTGGAGTGGGACAAAATCAGCGTTAAGAGAGGATGCATCCCATCCTGGTTTGGCATGACTTCGTGGATATACCACCATAAGGGTATTTCTCGTTTACGGGCAATCAATGCCGGCATTACATTAATGACACTGTTGGCCACAATCAAATCCGGCGAATAACAGGCGATTGCCTGCTCAAGCTGACCGCCTTCCGCATCCTGCTGCAGCAAATTCAATTCATCAGGCAAGCTGTTGGGGGCATGAATAAAACTCCACAGCAAAGGAAAAGGAATCACTTTTGCCTTTACCCCCATCTCAATCGCTCTTTGCGTGGACAGTCCGGGTTGCGGACTGAACCACATTACCTCAAGCTGCAATTTTTGCAGAACGAAAGCAACCATCAGCAATACCTTTTCGGAACCGGTAACCATTTCAGGATTGGAGTCGTGACTTACCAGCAGCACCTTTTTGATTGTCAAATTCGGTCACCCGGCTAAACTCTGGCCCGCCAATAATCAAGCAAGTCCTGTAATGTTTGGTCAAAAGGGATTTCCGGTTTCCAGCCGGTTTGTTTATGAAACTTCTCATAATTGCCCAACAAAATATCCACGTCGGATGGTCTCATTCTGCCTGGATCCTGCCGGATTTCAATTTCCGCTTTGCTCATCCGCAGCAGCTTATGCAGCATCTCTTCAATCGTATAAGTAACTCCGGAAGCGATGTTATAAACTTCTCCGGGAACTCCCTTTTCAACTGCCAACCAATAGGCTCTCACTACATCCCTTACATCGGTAAAGTCCCGTTTTGCCTTTAAATTTCCCACATAAATCACCGGAGGGTTGTTCCCTTTTTCGATTTCCGCAATTTGCTTCGCAAAGTTTGAGGTAACAAACGATTCTCCCCGCCGGGGGCCGGTATGGTTAAAAGTGCGGGTGCGAAACACTTTCAGCCCGTAACTTTTGTGATACTGATATCCCAGATAATCCTGCCCCACTTTGCTTACCGCATAGGGGCTCAATGGACGCAGAGGATTCTCCTCTTTAATCGGCACTTCATCCGGATATACCTGACCGTACTCTTCACTGGAACAAGCGATCTGAATCCTGCAATCCAGGTCGTGCTTCAGTACCGCTTCAAATAAGTTTAACTGTCCGACTTGGTTGGCAATCAGAGTCTCCCCGGGGGAATTCCAGGAAGTGGGCACAAAACTCTGAGCCGCCAAATGAAAAATCACATCCGGTTTGATTTTTTTAATCATTTCGGAAACAGAGTGAGGATCTTTCAATTCGCATTCATACAAGTGGATTTCACTGAGGATATCCTGAATATTTTCCATCCGGCTCCTTACCCGATAGGTGCCGTAGACTTCAACGTCCTTTTGATTGCTTAATACCCATTCTGCCAAATGGCTTCCGGCAAATCCGGTAATGCCGGTAATTAAAACTTTTCTCATCGTCTCTCCTCACCCGCTTTTTTACTAAGATTTTGTTTATAAAATTCTCTGTATGCCCGACCGACTTTCTCCCAACTGTTGTCTTTGAGAAATAAGTCTCCCTTTGCGATCAACTCTTGCTGCAGGCTGGAATGCAGGAAAACCCGGCATATGGAGGAGGCGATGGTATCCGCTTCCGCGTTCGGCATTTTGAAGACTTCATTTTTCAAATCGGAAAAATACAGGTAATTCGTTGTAATGACCGGTCTCCTGGCAGCCAGCATCAGCCGCACTGCTGCCGAAATTCCTTTTTGGTTGTGTTCCACATAGGGAAGCACATTCATATCCATTGTGCTCAGCAAATTCACAATCGCTGGCTCTGGCAGATATTCTTTTATCCAGATTAGATAGTCATTTTTTTCAAACCGGGTTTGCAGTTTCTGATAAAACGAATAGTAGGGATGTTCGTGATCGAGGTAATTGGGATAATGGGAGAAAAAATAGCCTTTCAAATCGGGAAAATAAGCCTTCAATTCGATCAGGGCATCCATCAGATTGGCGATCCCTTTATGCGGAAAAGGAAAACCAAAAAAGCCGATGGAAGGATGTCCGTTGATGGTAAACAACTTTCTCGTTTTGTCAGCTGGCTGCAGCGGAAAAGACTGGCAGCCGATCGGCATTACGGCCAATTGTTCCTGCCGGAAACCGTCAGCAAGGCACAGTTGTTTCATTTGTTCGGAATGAACGATGACAATGCAGCTCCTGCCGGATATCAACAAATTATGACAAGCCAACTCGCTGCTCCATGAGTGCAGTGTGGTGACAATAGGGATTGATTGCTGCTGCAAAGCAGTCAGAATCTGATATAAGGCAGTAAAGTCATAGATCGAATGTTCATATTGAAAATGGGCGATATCAATCCCATCTTTTCTCATAACGGAAGGCAGGTCCGGATTTACATCGGAATAAACCTGCACGGTAATCGATTGGTCTTGGGTATGCTCAATTAACTGTTTTGTGTAATCGGCGACTCCGCATTGTTGTCCCCATGTAGGGATGACCATACCGACTTTTATTTTTTTCATATCCAGTTATCCCTCCAGGGAGCGCAATAAAGGAATCACTTGGTCAATCATGCTGGGGGTGCTCCAACGGCGAATAACCTGTTCTCTTGCCAGTTTGCCTTTTGCTCTGACTTCTTCCGGATGCTCCATTGTGTAACGCATGAGCCTGCGGATATCCGGCAAAGAAGGGACCGCCCAATGGGAACCCTGATAAATTTCATCATTGGGGATCCCCAATGCGGGAATTTCCTCCAGTTTCTCCACCTGAATCAAATATCCGTTTGCTTCATTCACGAAGTCCAGATGCGCTGACCAATTGGTAGTAATTACAGGAATCCCCGATGCCATGGCTTCCAATGCAGGCAAATTCCACCCTTCTCCCCGCGTGGAAATGATATAGCAGTCGCCGGCAGTGTACAACGAAGGGATTTCTTCATAATTCATTCCATGTGTAATCAAATGCAGCCGGGGCGGCTGTTTGTTTCCCGACCGCTGGATCATTTCGTTCCATAGGCGGTGCATTTTACTTCCGTTCGGATCGAAATCGCTGCCATCATATGTCTTGATCACTAACGCCACCGGATCCTCATACGTAAATTCTTCCAGGTAAGCCTGCAGCAAAAATTCATAACCTTTACGCGGAACCCATTCAAAATTGGATACAAACACAAATCTGCCTTGGGTCTTTAGATAAGATAGAGGGGGAACCGCCGGATGGAATCTATCTGCGTTAATCCCGATCGGAACCACCTTTATCTTTTCCGGGTCTACTCCGCTGGCGGTAAAAGTGTTTCTGTTGAAAGTTGACGGTGTCCAAACCTGATCCATTTGGTTGCATTTTTTTGCCCAGTGGGGTGGAAGACGGTCACATTCCAACATTGTCATTCCGATATTCACTCTTCCCGGGTAAAGGCGAAAATCTTGAGCTTCACAAATTTGAATGACCGGACCTGCAGAGAAACTATCGGATCCGCATAAATCCAGCAGTTTTTTCTTTTGTACAGGAGGCAATCCCGAGTCCAATTGGCTCCAATCCCTGGGCAGGATACGGATAAGGTATCCACGCTCAAGCAGACCGAAAATAAGGTTTCTCGCAGCTTCTGCGTAACCGGATGCATCGAAAACCGGACATTTGAAAGTCAGTTTCATTGCTGATTCCTCTTTTTCAAACGACCGATGTGAGGGAGAAACAGATCCTGAGCCACAGCGCGTTCCCCAATCGTTGTTACCGGTTTCGAACCGCCAATCTGAACCATCCAATTTTCGTAATACTCCAGCTTCACATTTTCCAATCCGGCCTTTTTCATCAATTCTGTCAGAGTGGCATTGTCAAGGATGCAGCGGTGTCTCTCCCATCCTTCGCGGTCGTCTCCAAATATCAGTTTGTTGAAGCTTTCGTTGCTGATTTCGCCCTTGGCGTAAGCGGTGGCGATTTGCCGTCCGTCATAGATTCGAACCATCACGTGACCGCCCTCTTTAGCGATTCGGCGGCACTCACTCAGCGCCCTTCCAATATCGTGATAGGGCAAATGTTCCAACAAATAGCCGGGAACGATTACTTCGTCATAAGTATTGTCCGGTACAGGCATGTTTCGAATATCGGCAACAATGTCCACATGGGGTAACGGACGAATGTCCAGATGTTCGAATCCAAGGCTGATGCAATTCGGCAGGCAGCCGATTTCCAATGATCTGATTCGCTTTTCTGCCTTGCTTTCATCGACCGTAACATGGGAACGAGCAGCATTATCCAACCGTTTTCTCAATTCGCCGATCTCCACCCGGGGTTTTCTCTCGCCGCCGCAATATCCCTTCGATTCGATATAGTCCTTGATTACATCGGGGTGAGCGTAAGGAAAAGGCCTTCTCTCCGCCTGTTCCCAAAAGTGTTTGCTCGTTCTACCCTCGTAGTAATAGGGATCCCCCATTTTTCTGGCGTATTGTTTCAGCTTGTTTAAAATAAAATGCATCGGTTTGGCATACCCGTAATGAACATAATGGAGGCCTGAGTCCGCAATTACAGGACCTAAGCCAACCAATGATTCATGCAGCCGGTTAATGAACCTTACTTCCGGAGTTCTGCGAAACAGGAAAATGCGTTGAAAGCGGCTATCATACTCATTGACGTTCTGCATATGGTCCCAGCCAAACATCAGATTAAAAAATCGGCAGGTGTAACCATCTATCTGATCGTACTGCAACAGAACCGGAAGCACCTCTTCAATGTCCTCGTAGAAAACTTCGTCTCCGCCCAGATAGAGAACCCAGTCACCCGTACACTTTGAGAGGGCCAGATTGCCTAACTCGGAGAAATCCTCTGCGGTCGACTCAAACAACCTTACCTTGTCAAAAACACTTAACCGTTTGCGGGTTTCATCCGTCGAACCGTTGTCGATCACAATGATTTCATCTGCGACGTTATAAATCGAAAGGATCGAAAAAGGACAAAACTCCTCCTCATTTTTCACATAATACATCGCGCTAACCTTAGGACGATGAGGCAAAAACTCCAACCTCCTTCCAATCCTCTATAAGCTTTCCTGCCAACTCTACCGTAAGGTATGCCGGTACAAAAGAAATCGTTATGAGTTTTGGTAAAATTTGGGCTTTGAGACCAAACGGGAAGCCATATTTATACAGACATGAACGTCTTGTGGAAATGGATGCCGATTCCATACGGAAGCCAGTTTTCGATTGTCGGCAAACAAAATTGCGCCTTCACAATCTATTTTTTCTACCTCAATCCTGCATCCCTGTTCCCGCAGGCCAGCCATCAAATTTACCAGTTTTTGATTGATATCCGGATTGGATGTTTCGCAAAGAAAAAAAAACAGGGTAAGGTAAGCTAAAGGCCGGACCAAATCATATTCGTGCCAGCGGGTCCAAAAAGTCTGGTGGGATTGCAATTCCTCTTCGTACCATTGTTCCGGCTTATCTTCCCTTCTTCTCCCCCTTGTCGACCCTTCCTTATGAATGGCAATCGCTGTTCCGCAATATACCACTCGCCACCCGGCCTGCCTGGCGCGAAGGCAAAAATCAACATCCTCGTATGACAACTGATAATCCTCGCATAAAAAGCCGATCTCATTGAGAACTTCCCTTTTTATCAGCATCAGGGCACCGGTAACGGACGCAACATCGTAAATTAGGCAGGCCTTTGGAAAATCGCCCGGTTTGCCCCGATACAGATGCTCATAATGTTCGGGAGCAAACAATGCGCCTCCGGCATGCTGGATTGTGCCGTCAGGGTACAGCAGCCGACACCCAACTATGCCTATATTCCCTGCCGCTTCCGCTGTTTTCAGCATCCGGTTCAACCAACCCGTCTGCTGAAAAACCACATCATTATTTAAAAGCAATACATAATTCCCGGATGCCGCCTGCAGGCCGGCGTTAACCGCTCTTGCATAACTCTTGCGCGACGGCATTTCGATTACCTTGATTCTGTATTTGCAAGCAAGGGAACGGATCTTTTCCTTTTCCTCTTTGTCGCTTCCATCATCTACGACAATCAATTCGTAATTGCTGCTGCGAACGGTTAGAATAAAGCTGGAAATACAGCTTTCGAGCAGGTTGGAACCGTTTAAAGTCGGAATAATTACTGTGATGAGCTGCTGAAGTTCCAATCGGCTCTTTTTTTTTTCTCACGGCTATCCCCCCGCGAATTTTCAGTCAAGCAGACTCATAATTGATTAAAATGGATTCTATATATAGCGTAAGGCTTCATTACTACCGGAGAGGAGGATGGCAGCAGGTGAAAATTGCGTTCTATTACGACTCTTCGTTTGACTGGAATGACAGTGACCTTGAAATAAAAGGAGTTGGCGGTTCCCAATTATCCCTGATAAGGATTTCGCGTGAATTTGCGAAACGGCACCATGTTACCATATTTAACAGCACTTCCCGGGAAGGTTTGTACAACGGGGTACAGTATCGCCACTATCGGTCATTTAAAATTGAAGAGTATTGGGATGTTTTTATCAGTTTCCGGTGTGCCATCCCCTCCCCTGACGTAAGAGCTTCCTGTAAAATTCATTGGTGCATCGATCCGGGCGACAATACTGTCGAAAGGGATCTGCCTTATATAGACAAAATCATCACGATCAGCCCGTTTCATACGAAGATGATCCGCAATATATTTCACATAGACAGCAACAAGATTCATGAGGCCCGTCTTGCCATTGATCCGGACGAATACAAGGAATCTCTGGAAAAAATACAGAATCAGCTTATCTACTGTTCAGCGCCGGAAAGAGGGCTTCAACACGTTCCTGCCATTTACTCTCTCATTAAACAGCAAGTACCTGATGCCACATTGGTAATCACCATGGATTACAGCCTTTGGGGGTTTGAGCCGGGAATTGATGAATTTCGCGGTTTGTTCAAAGGTTTGGATGGAGTCAATTATCTCGGAAATATTCCCCGTGAACAGTTGATCAAGCAGCAGAAAGCAAGTATGCTTCATATTTATCCGTGTGATGGACCTTATGAAATGTTTTGTTTGGCTTCTATGGAATGTCAGGCTGCCGGAACTCCAACGGTCGCCACCAGCCAAGGAGCCCTTTCCACAACCGTTCAGGACGGCGAAACAGGTTTGTTAATCCACTCACTGCCTGACTACGATTCACGCTTTTACCAATCATTCGCAGACACGGTAGTCAGACTTCTGAATGATCCGGTAACCTGGCAGAAGATGAGCAGCAAAGCCCGGTCACGGGCATTTGCGCAATTTTCCTACAGAGATCTGGTTAGCGAATTGGAAAACAGGTTTGCCGTTTGGAGCAGCTCGTTCACATTATAATAAGCTGTCAAAGTACCTGCATCTTCCCAAAAGCCTTGCAGTATATCATGGGAAAGCTCTCCCGTTCGTATGAAATAATTATTGACATCAGATATTTCCAATTCCCCTCTTGTGGAAGGAACCAACCGGGCTATTACCTCAAAAACCTCAGGCCTGTACATATAGATGCCGGTTACCGCGTATCTTGATTTTGGTACAAGCGGTTTTTCTTCAATCGCAACAATGCGCTGCTCTTTTAGCTCCGCTATGCCAAAACCAAAGGGATTTTCCACTTCCTTCAGAAGCACCTTGGCTTTTTTGTTCCCCTTAATAAACTCCTGGACAAATGGCGTTAAATCATCTTCCAAAAGGTTGTCGCCCAAAATTACGGTGCATGGGGAATTGCCGACAAAATTTTTCCCCAAAAACAGAGCTTCTGCGATCCCGCCCGGCTTATCCTGTACACGATACGTAAAATTCAATGCAAAATCGCTTCCGTTTCCCAACAATTGCGCGAACTGTCCTACATCCTCTTTGCCTGTAACAATCAGAATATCGTTGATTCCCGCTTGTCGTAACTTTAAGACAGGATAATAAATCATTGGGAAAGGCCCGACCGGGAGAAGGTGCTTATTCGTAATTTTCGTCAGGGGATATAAGCGGGTTCCTTTCCCGCCAGCCAGAATGATTCCTTTCATACTCTACTCTTCCTTCCCGGTCCGGCGGTAAGTATTTTTTAAAAAAAGTTTTTTGATCTCCTGTTCCTTGTCTTTATGGCAAATAAGGACAGCCTGGTCGGTTACGGTAATGATCAGATCCTCCAAACCGATGGCTCCGACGAAAGCCTTTTCGCTGTAGATGATGCAATTGTTTGTATCCAGCAGTTCATGTTCGCCTACCACAACATTCCCTTCGCGATCTTTGTCAATCAGTCTTTCCAGTGCGGTCCAATTGCCCAAGTCATCCCATACAAAAGATCCCGGCACAAGATAAATGCATGTGGCTTTCTCCAATACACCGTAGTCGATCGAGATTTTATGCAAATCCATATACTCTTGCTGCAAAATATGGTTTGCGTCCGATTTTCCAATCGAAGCCTGGATTCTTCGGAGACTGCCGGCCAACAGCGGCATATGCTGTTCAATCAAAGACCGAATGACAGACGCTTTCCAAACAAAAATCCCGCTGTTCCAATAATACTGGGGGACATCAATCCATCGCCTGGCCGTTTCCAGGTCAGGTTTTTCGGTAAATCTTTCAACAGGCAAAGCAAGGCCGGCTCCCCCTTCTTTTACTTTTATATAGCCATACGCTGTCTCTGGCCTGTTTGGTTTGATACCTACCGTGACGACACCCGGAGATTTTTTCGCCTGTTGATAAGCTGTCATGATTGCGGTTTGGAAAGCCTCTTCACCATCGATATACTGATCGGAGGGGAGAGTGATCAAAACCGGATCGATATTTTTTTTCAAAAAATGGATGGCCGCCAGTCCGATACAAGCGGCAGTATCCTTTGCTGCCGGTTCGACAATGATATTTTCATCAGGCAGCTCCGTTTGTTCTTTCACATACGGAATGTATTTTTCCGTCGTAATCACATAAATGTCTTCAAAACGCATAAAAGTGGCCAACCGGTTGACCGTTTTTTGAAACATGGATTGTCCGTTGAAAAAAGGAATAAATTGTTTAGGGAAATCAGGCTTGCTTTTCGGCCAGAGTCTGGTGCCGTTACCACCTGCCATGATCACTGCTTTCAACAAAATATCCTACCTCCTAACTCCTCCGCCAGTCGTTTCGTTCTAGCATATTATTTCGTCCAACAAATCGAAACGGCATTTGACCCCTCAAGATCGCAATAAAAGAAATGCCCTCCTGCATTCCGGAAAGGCATCTTCCCCATTGGCTGGTTCGATCAAAACGAGCGGCCGCTTTGCGGGAGCAAATAGCAAATCGCCGAGCGCGGAATATATTGAGAACTGTAAGAAATTTTTTAAATGGCAAGAGGAGAAGAGAGGAGAGAAAGACCTGTGTTGCAAATTCTTTTGGCAACCTACTGGCCCCTTCCGCATATCGGAGGGGTATCAACATATGTGGATGCATTACGACGTCAACTTGAAGATCTGGGGCACAAAGTGGAAATTCTGGCGCAGCACCCGGATCTGACAAAGTTTTACTTGCTAAAACGCGGCACGGAAATCAGTAAACTCTCTCTTCTGCAGCATGTCGAATCGGAGGTACTCAATAAGTATCGACAGCTGGAAACCGTGCTTACCCCTTGGATGGCCCGGCGCGAGATCGAAAAATATATATGTGAGACTGCATTCCGGGAAATGGGGCTCGATTCCTACGACATCATTCATACACAGGACATTCTGTCAACCTTTTCCTGCGCAAGGGCAAAACCCCCTTTGACTCCTCTGGTAGCTACGATTCATGGCTGCCTGGCGACAGAATGGATCGTCAACGGGGAAATTCAAGTCCGTACCAGCCTCGAACAAGAGTACCTGGCGATGGAGGAATTTTATGGCGCCATGTCGGCAGATTATCTGATTCTACCAAGCCGCTGGCTTTCCAGCCGCCTTTCCGCTTTTCAAATTTCACATCCCCAACAGCATATCATCCCCTATGGCCTGGACCCGAAAACGTTTCAGAAAAGATTACAACAAACGGAGCCGATCCCCGATGAAACCGGCAAAAAGATCATCGCCTGCCCGGCCCGTTTGGTAGCCATCAAGGGACATACTTACCTGCTCAAGGCGCTGTCGCTTCTTGTCCAAAAAAGAAAGGATTTCGTTTGCTGGCTGATTGGTGACGGAATCATGCGAAAAGACCTTGAGGAACAGGCATTTGAACTTGGTCTGTATGAATACGTGAAGTTTTTGGGAGATCGTATGGATGTTCCGGCTCTTCTGTCTCTTGCCGATATCGTCGTGCTTCCTTCCCTCCAGGATAACCTCCCGTTTGCCGTAATCGAGGCACAGACCGTTGGTAAACCCGTGGTCGCTTCCAAAGTCGGAGGAATCGTCGAATTGCTTGAAGACGGAAAAAACGGCATGCTTGTGGAACCAGGAAATTATCGTCAACTCTTTGAAAAAATGCTATTGCTGCTGGAAAACAGGGACCTGTACCGTCGACAGTCCGAGGCGGCGAGGAGGCAATCACAGAATGACTGGAGATTAGGAACCATGGTGGAACGAACTTTGGGGGTTTATCACGAGGCAATGGAAAATTCTTTAAGACGCTGCGCTGGATCATGTTTAAGGTTTCCACAAATTCCGGATCCTTGCTATACGGAAGAATTAAAGAAAAAATACGATAGATTGGCCAAGACGGGCGATATCGAGGTACCTCCCGTCGCTGATTTGTTTGGTCAAGTAAAACTGAAAAGCACTCAGGCGACAGTGTCAAATGCATTTGTTCACTTGGTTGATATGTCCGGAATTGTATTGCAAACTGTTTCAACGGATAAGCGCGGAGAATACTCGATCCGGAACTTGCAGCCCGGCAACTATGCCCTGACTTGTTTTGCCGAAACGTACGGATCACATTCGCAAAAAATTTGGGTGCCTGAATCTTCAGCGTTAAAAATAGACATTGAGATTCCTTCAGATTCTGCTTAAAAAGGGCGAATTCCTTGCTGAAAACGTCCAAACTCCTCGGATTTCTCCAAAATAGAATGTAGTGTAGTCAAACCATCAAATCCCGGGAGGCGATCTAATGCCAAAAACAAAGGACAAAGAGGACAAAGGAAAGAAAAAACTGATCGACATTACGAAGGAATGGAAAAAATCGATAAAGGGTTCTAAAAACGGCGGGAAAGACAAATCCGGCAAAACCAAAAGCCGGGCAAAGGCAATAGACAAAGAAAGAGCCTTAAATCCTGGAACAGCGCCCTATACCGGCCCTGGTACCGGTCCAAACACAGGTCCCGGAACAGCACCCGGCACCGGTCCCGGAACCAGTTTAATGTCTTAACGTACCATAATAGGCCCCCTGTACCCACAGGGGGCCTTTGCATTGGCTTTTGTGCAATTTTATCACTGGCAAATCTACCATTTTTATACCTGCTTGGACACGAATCCATACCAAAAAAGGGTTGGCCCCGTAGGATAAGGTACGGTCAACAACTTATTTTTTGGGAAAGGAGTAGAGTCATGGAAAATAACACCTATTCTGTAGCAATTATAGGCCTTGGATATGTAGGTCTTCCGCTTGCGCGTTTGTTTCTTGAGAACGGTCATACCGTTTATGGCATTGATGTCGATGCGGCCAAGATAGAACTGCTTGCCAAACGGCAAAGCTATCTGTCCGATTTTACCAATACGGATATCAGAAACATGTTTGCCAAAGGCAAATTTTATGTCGCTGCTTCCTATGAAACAATTACAAATGCGGAAGCAGTAATTCTATGTGTGCCAACCCCATTGGACGATCATGCAAGACCGGATCTCAAATATGTCCGGGATGCGATGCAAAATGCCCTCCCCTATCTTAGGGCCGGACAATTGGTCAGCTTGGAGAGCACGACTTATCCCGGAACTACCGAAGAGGTACTGCTTCCCATAATCGAATCGACCGGGCTTAAAGTCGGAAAAGATATATTCCTTGTGTTTTCTCCCGAACGAATCGATCCGGGCCATACACAATTTAAGCTGCATGAAATCCCAAAGGTATTGGGCGGGGTAACGAGATATTGCGCAGAAATTGGGAAAAAAGTCTATGAATCCATTTTTGATCAAGTAGTCGTAGTATCTTCCTCCAAGGCAGCCGAAATGACCAAACTTCTTGAAAACAGCCAACGTCTGATCAATATCTCCTTCGTTAACGAACTGGTTATGCTTTGCAACGCAATGAATATCGATCTGTGGGAAGTCATCGAAGCCGCACGAACGAAACCTTACGGTTTCACCCCTTACTATCCCGGACCGGGAATCGGCGGCCACTGCATCCCGGTAGACCCCTTGTATCTGTCAGCGAAAGCAAAAGATTACAACTTTGACGTGGAATTTATTGAACTGGCCCACAAAATTAACGAAAAAATGCCCGACTTTGTGGTTGAAAAAGTTCGAACGTGCCTTTCGTCAAAACCTCTGTCAGATTGCCGGATTCTTGTAATTGGAGTTACGTACAAAAAAGATGTCGATGATTTGCGCGAATCACGGGCGTTGAAGGTGATCGAAAACCTGATGAATACCGGTGCCACGGTAAATTTCTACGACCCCTATGTTGATGAAATTCAAATTCAGGATAAGCGCTTAAAGAGGATTACCCTCACACACAGGTCTGTGAAACAGCACGATTGCTCATTGATTCTTACGGATCATACCCGAATTCCGTATGAGCAGATCGTAACCCATTCGCCTCTTGTCATCGACACTCGAAATGCAACCAAACACTTAAAGCAACGTTCCAATGTGATCTTGCTCTAGGAGGGATCGACATGAAGATTCTTGTTACCGGAGGGGCGGGGTTTATTGGGTCGCATCTTGTCAATAGACTCTTGCAAATCGGTCACAAGGTGTTGACTTTGGATGACCTGTCGAACGGTAAGTTGGAATATCTAGATCGGGCATTAACCCACAACAATCACACATTTGTTCATGATACGGCTGCCGACCGGGACACTGTCCGGAAACTCGTCGAAAACTGTGATGCGGTTTTCCATCTGGCCGCGGTTCTGGGTGTAAAAAACACGGTCGAAAATCCGCTAAAACTGATGGAAGTGAACATTGACGGAACACGTAATGTATTGGAAGCAGCCCATAAAGTCCGGGCAAAAGTCGTGCTGGCGTCCACATCCGAAATTTATGGCAAGAATGAGAAACTGCCTTTCAAAGAGGATTCCGACCGAGTCCTGGGGGCTCCCTCGATTCACCGCTGGTGTTATTCCACAGCGAAAGCAATTGACGAACATTTTGCCTTTGCCTATGCGGAGAAAGGCCTTCCGGTTACCGTAGTTCGCTACTTCAATGCATACGGACCGGGACAAACTTCCTCACAGTATGGGGGTGTGGTCCCTCGCTTCATAAGAGCGGCCTTAAACAACGAACCCATTGAAGTTTATGGAGACGGTACGCAATCCAGATGCTTCACGTACATCCAGGATACAGTGTCAGGAACGGTGGCTGCACTTGGTCCCAGAGCAAACGGACTTGCGTTCAACATTGGTTCCGATCACCCCATCACCATTCGCGATTTGGCGGCCACCATACGTCAACTCACCGGTTCTTCGTCTCCGATTGTATATGTTCCCTATGACGCAGCATATGGTCCTGGCTACGAAGACATGAGAGCGCGCATTCCCGACCTCACCCGTTCAAAATCGGTTCTAGGCTACAAACCGACAATTTCCCTTGAAGAAGGATTGCGCAGAAGCATTGAATGGTACCGGAACAACCTCACTTAAGAATCGGAGGTGAAAAAAATGAAAGCCATTGTCACCGGGGGAGCGGGGTTTATCGGATCTCATTTAGTTGACGAACTTGTAACGATAGGGGCTGACGTTCATGTGATTGACAACCTGTCAACTGGACGACCTGAAAATGTTAACCCCAATGCCAGCCTACACGTATTGGATGTGTGCAGCAAAGAAGCAAAAGATCTGATTGTTCGCCAACGGCCCGATGTAGTGTTTCACGAAGCCGCTCAGGTCGATGTACTGCGTTCGATTCGGGAACCCGACTTTGATGCCAGCGTGAATATTGTAGGAACGATTAACGTATTGGAAGGCTGTTGCCAGGCGTCTGTGAAAAAATTCATTTACGCTTCTTCCTGTGCCGTATACGGAGACTTAAAGAAAGATCTGATTCGCGAAGAGGATCCGGCTGACCCGATTTCGTTCTACGGAACTTCCAAATTGACATCGGAATCGTTTGTCCGTTTGTTTCATCAGATGTACGGAATTCCCTACACAATTTTAAGATACGCAAACGTTTACGGTCCCCGACAAACGCCTAAAGGGGAAGGGGGAGTAGTATCCATTTTTCTCGACCGCATTCATAAAAGTCTTCCCCTCGTGATACATGGAGACGGAGAACAAACACGGGACTTCGTATATGTGAAGGACGTAGTAAACGCAAATCTCGCAGCCATACAACAAGCGGACCAGGAAGTTATTCACGTTGGGACCGCGACCCGGACCTCCATCAACCAACTGGTTTCGGTGTTAAACCGAATCCACGGTTCCAAGTTGCCAGTTGTACATGAACATGAAAGGCCGGGAGATATCAAACACAGTTGTCTGCACAACAAAAAGGCTTATAACAAAATGGGGTGGATTCCCAAATACGATCTGAATACAGGTCTTCTGGAAACCTATAACTCCGTATTTCGGAACTGACAATTGGTTGCCCGTACTTGGTAAGTTCAATTACGGGCAATCCTGTTATTCATCCTCTATGGGAAGGAACATTGTGGTGTGATCGCCCACATTCATCCGTATTGATCGGGGGTTCCCACGGCTTCCTTCGATTTGGACCTCACTTCCAATAATGCTTTCATCAATTCTTTTCGAGACTTTTTTAACATGTGAACCATTCAACACAATGCTGTTCTCGATTTCGGCATCCACAAGATGCACTCCTTCCCCAACCGACGTGAAGGGCCCTACGTAAGATCTGATGATTCTTGCACCGATACCGATAGACACTGGTCCGCGAATAACCGAATCCTCAATGTAGGCTCCCGTCTCAATTACAACCGGTTCCTGAATCATTGATGATACAATGGTAACGTTGGAACCACGGATTTCCCCTTGCAGATTTAATAGAACCTGCCGGTTGCATGCAAGCAAATCTTTTGGTTGACCGGTGTCTTTCCACCAGGAACGGCAAGGGCTGGCAGTCACCGCATACCCCTTGTCGATCAAGCCTTGTATGGCGTCAGTAAGCTCGTATTCTCCCCGGGCGGAGGGACGCAAATCATCGATAACATCAAATATTTTCGGTGTCAGGATATAAACCCCAATTATCGCATAAGAACTGGGAGGATCCTTCGGCTTTTCCCATAGACGAACGATTTGGGAACCCTTAAACTCAACCACTCCAAATTGGCTGGGATTCTGAACCTGACTTACAAGAAGCAATGCTTCCGGTCCTTCTTTTCTGAACCGTTCGATCAATTCATTGAGCTTTCCATCGTAGAAATTGTCCCCCAGAAAAAGCAGGAACGGATCGTTCCCGATAAAATCGCGTGCCATCCCGACAGCATGAGCCAATCCTTTCGCCTCCGGCTGTTCAATGAAAGAAAGGGCAACATCACCCGAATATTGACCCAGCACTTCTTCAAATTGAAAACGGAAATAAGGAGGGACCACAATCCCAATTTCTCGAATGCCCGCTTGCCGCATTTTATCGATCACATATGCGATTACAGGACGGTTGGCTACCGGCAGGAGATGTTTGGGTCTTGAATAGCTATAGGGGCGCAGCCGAGTCCCTCTTCCACCGCAAAGGATCAATCCTTTCATTTTGACCTCCCCCTATCCGACAGTAAAAAATGAGTTCCATTTACCCAGCTTTATAGGTTAGCGTATGAATCGGATAGGGGACTGGGACACGGCGTACTTCCCTGTGCGGGAGCCCTTTTCTTTCTTTTTTGTCTTCCTGATCCGTTAGCAAACAGATGATCCCTGCCAACCGGCTCCTTTGTTGTTATTTTGTTCCACTTGATACGAACGTATGTCCTTGAATATAATATAGAACACAAGTTCGTATAAGGTGGTAAAGTATGATCGAATTCCGTGCCACAGCTCTGCTTCGTGAAATGTTTTTGCGGTCGATCATGATGGAATGTATTCGACTGGACGCAAAAGATATTAAACAACTATCCTCCGGCCGTGGTGACGTCTGGATACAGGGTCTGTTTGAACCGTTGCATAAAAAATTGACAGACGAGTTAATTGAAATCAAAAGAACTTTGCGAAGAAACGCCGTGTTTATCGTTGAGGAAGAATGGCGGGAATTCGATATCTTTGTAAAGTACAAAGAAAACAACATCATTAAAGAGGCCATATTCCCGATGCCCATGCTCGCTGCAGAAGTACAGGGAAGGCTGAAGCATATTTTAGAGTGAAAAAGATTGAAGCAAGCCGGACTCTCTCGAATAGGAGCTGGCTTGCTTTGGCTACGGGTATAGAATTACAAAAACTTTCGGTGCGACTTCTTCCCGTCATACGTGAACAGCACCGATCGGTTCTCCAGGACGGTTTCCAGATGGACCGGGCGGCCCCAGAGGCGATGGACATAGGGAAGGGTCTTCTCCACATACTTGATGTCCAGTTCGACCCCTTCGTATTCATGCTTGATGTAGAGTTCCCCGTTGCGCAGGTAGTCGCCGTCCTGCACCAGCAGCACCGGGAATCCTCCGTTCACCCGGGCCGCACACAGCTGATCGCGAACCTTCTCCCAGTCTTTCTCCACAATCTTCCACTCGTTTCCGACCTTTTGGTACAGGTAGAGATCCATTTCCTCGACCAGATCCTTGGTCAGGTAGTTGCGCAGGAAGGAAATGTCCGACTCCGCTTCCCGGATTTCAAACATCTTCTCCCGGCCCTTGCCGGGTTGCCGTCCCCACCGTTCCCGTTCTTCCCTGGTCGGATTGTTCCAGCGTTTCTCGATATCCTCCCACATCTTGAGCCCAACGTGGTAAGGGTTAATGCTGGTCCGTGACGGCAGGACCACCCCCGCATGCATCCGGGCAAAATCGATGGTTTCCTCCTCCGTCAGATCCAGTTCGCGCATGATGCGCAGGTGCCAATAGGTCGCCCAGCCTTCATTCATGATCTTGGTTTCCAGCTGCGGCCAGAAGTAGAGCATTTCATCCCGGATCATCGACAGAACGTCCCGCTGCCAATCGGTTAAGATTTTGCTGTGTTCCATAATGAACAGAACCAGGTCTTTCTCGGGTCTGGCGGGTATTTTTTGCGGAACGGGTTCCTCCTGATTCGGTTTTTCCTTGCGGTCGGATCTGTCAAGATCCCACAAATCCTGGTAAGGCGACTTCACGTCCGGCTTTTTCTCTTTCGGCACCACATCTTCGCGGGGACGTTTTCTGCCCACGAAGGAAGGGTCGATGTGTTCCTGAATGGCAAGCGCCGCATCCAGAAGTTCTTCCACCGCGTTTTTCCCGTATTGGATCTCATAAGACCGGATGCGATCGGCTGACACTGCCATGCTCTCCACCATATAGCGGGAAGTATGGGCGAACCGGGCGTTGTTCTTGAAGAAATCGCAGTGGGCCAGTACGTGCGCGGACACCAGTTTGTTCTGGATCAACGTGTTCCCGTCAAGCAGAAAGGCGTAACACGGGTCGGAGTTGATGACCAGTTCGTAGATGCGGCTCAGTCCGAAATCGTACTGCATCTTCATGCGGTGGAAGGCTTTCCCGAAACTCCAATGGGAAAATCGGGTCGGCATGCCGTAAGCGCCAAATGTGTAGATGATGTCTGCCGGACAGATCTCGAACCGCATTTCATAAAAATCAAGCCCGAAAGATCGGGCAAGTTTCATCATCTGATCGATTGAGGCTTCAAGTTTCCTGATTTCTTCGTTAGTCATTTCAGTCCCCCCATAGCACGACCGGGCACTCGTGGCCTATCCGCAGATTCACGGGGCCCCGGTGCCCAGGCGCAACTGGCTCTTCTCCAGGTGTCCTAAGACACCAATTGTTCGCTTCGTGCGAAGAAAGTGGTCAGAGCTTTATAGACTTCGCTTTTCTCCCGAATCAGAATCGTCTTGAATTTGGGATCCTGAATGTACTTGAACGCATTCATCAGAGTGGAACTGCGGTTGTACTGGTTAACCTCTCCGTAGCCGAAAATGTTGCAAAGGGATGTAAGTTCCCGGATGATGCGGACACATTTTTCATTGTCGGAGGTCAGATTGTCCCCGTCCGAGAAGTGGAAAGGATATACATTGTAACGATCGGGATGATACCGTTGATGGACAAGATCCAGAGCCAATTGGTAAGCGGATGAACAGATGGTGCCCCCGCTTTCTCCTTTGGTGAAAAACTCTTCCTCCGTAACGATCTTCGCTTCCGTATGGTGGGCAATGAACTGGATGTCCACATGTTCGTATTTCGTTCTGAGGAACCGGACCATCCAGAAAAAGAAACTGCGGGCAATGTACTTTTCGAAAGAGCCCATGGAACCGGACGTATCCATCATGGCCAGAACCACCGCGTTGCTCCGGGGAATGCGAACTTCCTCCCAGGTCTTGTACCGCAAATCATCCGGCTTGATGCCGTGAATTCCCGGCTGTCCCGCCAAGGCGTTGCGCTTGAGAGTTTCCATGATGGTGCGTTTCTTGTCGATATTGCCTGTGAGCCCTTTTTTGCGGATATCGGTAAACCGTACATCGGGAACTGTAATGTCATCTTGTGTTTTCTGCTTGAGATTGGGAAGTTCCAGGTTCTCAAACAGAATGTTTTCCAGCTCTTCCACGGACACTTCCGCTTCGAAGTAGTCGACTCCCGGTTGATCTCCGGCACCTTCTCCCTGCCCAGGAGCCTGTTTGGGATCCCCGTCGCGTCCGAGAACGTCGCCCGGCTTGGACGATCCGTCCCCCTGCCCTCCATGCGGCTGTTTGTTGTAGTTGAATCGAAAACGGTACTCATCCAGGGAACGGATTGGGACTTTGATGATCTGCCTGCCGTCGGTCATGATGAGGCTTTCTTCGGTAATCAAATCTGCCAGATTCTTCTTGATGGCTTCCTTCACTTTCTCCTGATGCCGCTGTTGATCCTGATAGCCTTTGCGATGCAGTGACCAATCCTCCCGCGAGAGGATAAAATTGGGCCTAGTCATGCGCGTTCCCTCCTTCCCGTAAACATTTGGATTGAGATGTCCATTATCATAGTATTCAAATGCTTCGCAACTCGTCCCTGAACAAACACCCCGCAGGTGGCAACTTAGCGGTTTAAGAGACTGCCGGTGTAGCGGAGCAGCTCGTTGGCGCAAACGGGACAATAGCCATGCTCGTCAATCAATCGTTTCGTCACTTCGTTGATCTTCTTCAGTTGGGTTGCATCGGGGGTCTTGGTGGAGGTGGTGATCTTGACCACATCCTTCAGGTCGGCGAACAGTTTCCGCTCTATGGCTTCCCGCAGACGTTCGTGCGAGTTGTAGTCAAATTTCTTGCCGCGTCTCGCATAAGTGGAGATACGAATCAGAATCTCTTCCCTGAATGCTTTCTTCGCGTTTTCCGAGATGCCGATTTGTTCCTCGATGGACCGCATCAGCTTTTCATCCGGGTCGATCTCTTCTCCGGTAATCGGGTCTTTGATCTTCTGCCAATTGCAATACGCTTCCACATTGTCCAGGTAGTTTTCAAGAAGTGTCTTGGCCGATTCTTCATAGGAGTAAACAAATGCCTTCTGCACTTCTTTCTTCGCCTCATCGTCATACTCTTTGCGGGCGATGGAGATATAGTTCAGCAGTTTCTCCCGCTCGTCCCTGGTGATGGACGGATGTTGATCCAGCCCTTCCTTAATGGCTCTCAATACATCAAGCGCATTGATGCAGGCGGTGTCTCTTCGAATCAATGCACTGGAGATGCGGTTGATTACATACCGCGGGTCGATTCCGCTCATTCCCTCGTCCGGCGATTCCGCACGAAGTTCCTGAACGTCTTTTTCCTTGAATCCTTCCACCGAACTGCCGTCATACAGGTACATCTTCTTCACCAGGTCCATGCCCTGTTTTTTCGACTCTTTCAAGCGTGTCAGGATGGAGAAGATGGCGGCTGTTCTCAGTGCATGGGGCGCAATGTGAACGTTCTTGAGATCGCTTTGCCTGACCAGCTTTTCGTAGATCTTGACTTCATCCGTCACTCGCAAATTGTAGGGAATCGGCATCACAATCATGCGCGATTGCAAGGCTTCGTTTTTCTTGTTGGCGATAAAAGCTTTGTACTCTGTTTCATTCGTGTGGGCGATGATCATCTCATCCGCCGAGATGAGAGCAAAGCGCCCCGCCTTGAAGTTCCCTTCCTGTGTCAGGGACAGCAAATGCCAAAGAAACTTCTCATCACATTTCAGCATTTCCTGAAATTCCATCAGCCCGCGATTGGCTTTGTTCAATTCGCCGTCAAACCGGTAAGCGCGCGGGTCAGACTCCGAACCATACACCGAAATGGTGGAAAAGTCGATACTCCCCGTCAAATCGGCAATATCCTGGGATTTCGGATCGGATGGAGAGAAGGTTCCGATCCCGACCCGCTCATCTTCCGAGAAGAGGATCCGTTCCACCAGGACGTCTTCAATCTTCCCGTTATAATCCTGCTGCAGCCTAATCCGGCAGGAAGGGCAGAGGTTTCCTTCAATCCTGACTCCAAGCGCCTGTTCAAAATCGGGGCGCAGCTCCTGGGGGATCAGATGCAGCGGTTCTTCGTGCATGGGGCACCCTTTGATCGCGTAGACCGCCCCTTCATCCGTACGGGAATACCGTTCCAGCCCTCTTTTTAACATGGTGACAATGGTGGACTTGCCCCCGCTGACCGGCCCCATCAGCAGCAAAATCCGCTTTCTGACATCCAAACGCCGTGCCGCGGAATGAAAATATTCCTCCACCAGCCGCTCCAGCGCCACATCGAGTCCAAATATCTCACTCTCAAAGAATCTGTAGTGTTTGCGTCCCTGTTCATCTGTGTCAATACCGGCAGATTCGATCATATGGTATATACGGGAATGTGCGGTTTCGGCAATCTTCGGATTTTTGCGGACCAGGTCAAGATAGTCGACAAACCTTCCTTCCCAGGCGAGTTGCTGTTCCTGAGCCCTATATGCATTCAACTTTTCGAGAATGTCCATCCTCACTCCCCCTGAGTCAAAAACTCCCCGCATGTGACCAGAAGCGCGTCACTCTGTGGGGGCTCCAATAAATCCATGCCAGTCCGGGTATTCTCACCAGGGAATCCTATGCCGGTTGAAAGGCCCTTGCCTTAAACTCCTGGGTGCCATTATGCTTTTGATCAGTATATTGTGGAAATCCTGTTTGTATAACTATTTGTATGCAAGCTCCCCTTGTCCGTTTCCAAGGGAAGGGGCTTTTTCTTTGGGACAGGAAGTGTTTGCAGATGGGGAATAAATGTGGTAGGGTGAGGTAATAGAGTGAATAGGGGTGTGGTGAGAGATTCGTGCGTCAGGATAAAACAAACATGATATTCCAGGCCGCCATCGACATTTTTTCCGATCGCGGGTTTGACAGAGCGACAATGGATGACATTGCTGCCCGCGCCAATGTCGCCAAAGGAACGATCTATTATCATTTCAAGAGCAAGGAAGACTTGTTCCTCTTTCTGGTGGAGGAAGGAATTGATCTGCTGCAGGAGTCGGTTCGGGAAATGATCCGGCCCGAGATGAAGGGGATTCAAAAATTGGAGGCCGCCATCCGGCAACAAATCGCTTTCTTCGATCATTACCGGGATTTCTGCATCATCATGCTGCGGGAAGGCTGGGGTGCGGAAGAACGGCAGAAAGAGTTCCGTCGAATGCTCACCGAATACATTTCCCTGCTGGAAGAATTTATCCGTCAGGCCATGGAAGAAGGAGACTGCAGACAAACAGACCCGGAATCCGCCGCATGGACGGTGTTTGGGGGAGCCGCCATCACATCTTTGCACCAACTGTACAGCCGGAAGATCTACAAAACGGACGAGCTGTTCAAACAGACCAGCTCCATTCTATTGCAGGGATTGAGGAAATAGATAAGGGGCCCGGCAGCGGCCCCTTTGTACAATTATAACACGATTCCCCGTTCCTTGAGGTTGGTCTCCATGGCCATCCTCATATTCTCAAGAGCTTGGACCGCGCCGGAGTAATTGCCCGATTCCTTGTACAGATCGCCCAGCAGTGAATAGGAGTATGCAAGGTCCCGCGGCAGATTGGCCCGCGTGAAAAAGTTGACCGACTTCAAAGCGGCTTCCATTGCATCTTCCAACTGTCCCATCTCTTTGGCAGTCTTCGCCCATGTACGGTACAAAGCAGCCTTCTCCGCCTCGTCCGCCGCTTTCTCAAGTGCCAGTTGACAATGATATCGGGCTTTGTCAAACTGCCTTTCGCGCAGATAAATGTTCGAAAGAGCGCCATGCACAGATGCGAACCGGTCGCCAAATCCGTACTTTTCGTACTCCTCCAGACACTGAACAAGAGCATCAATCGCCTCCTGAACCCTACCCGCTTCCGCCTTCAGAACGGCGTTCATCTCCCGGATCCGGATCATCGCTTTCAGGTCGTTCAAGCTTTTGTTTATGCTGAGAGCATGCTCAGCATAAGCGGTCGCTTTCTCGTATTCACCCGTTTCCCGGTACAAGCGGCTGAGGTTCAGATAAGTATCGGCGATTCCCTTCAGATCGGAGGTGCCGGATAGCAGTGTCATTGCCTTCTCATACGTGGACTTCGCCAGATCCATCTCACCAAGATCCCTGTGCAGCGCAGCCAGATTCCGGAGCAAATCGGCCCATTCCAGTGAATTGACAGGTTGCGTTTCTTCCAACAAACGATTGGCCCGATTCCAGTGGTAGATGGCCAACCGGTAATTGTGCCGCTCTTTCTCAAGCATCCCCATCTCCTTCAGGATTTGCACCATGGCGGAAGTATCCCGTTTCATGAGAGATGCCGACAATACTTCTTCCAACATTTCCAGCGCTTCTTCCAGTCTGCCCACACTGCGATAGCAGAACGCCAGTTCCCGCTGAATCTCCTGTTGGTGCATGGGCAGGGACTGGCCGTCCGCGAGAGTCTCCAGAATGGAGATGGCCTGCCGCGGTTCCCCCGCTTCTATCAACGCTTTCGCAAACCGGAAGGAACTGATTTTTTCGCTTTGCAGCTGCATGTCGGTCAGGAAATATTCAATCGGTGTCTCCAGCTTGTCCGATATCCACTTCAGCAGTCTGTGAGACGGATTGGCTTTGTCTGCCTCAATCTGCGAGATCATGCTTGGCGTTACCTTACCGCCGCCCAGATCTCCTTGGGTCAGACCTTTTTGCATGCGAAGTTCACGAATTTTCTGGCCAAGAGTTTTGGTCATGGGTATCCCCGCTTTCTAAATACTGGTATTTTTGCTGTTAGTCAGTATTAACGGGGTTAAAGATTTTCATACATGAAAAAGAGCCGCCAAAGGCGGCACCCTTATTCAACATCAGTTACCGGGTTGGACCCGGGGTCGTCTTCACACAACCCGTGCCCCTTTGAGATCCGGCAGTCCCTTGATAAACTCAAGCAAATTTTCCATGGTGCCTTGCTGGTGAATAGGATCGCTCAGCAGGTTCCGTTCAATCAGGCAGTCGGTGACCAGATACGTTTGCATGCCCAGTTTGCCGGCAATCATGTCCTCAAACCCGTCGTTGCCGATCATCATGCACTCATCGGGCTTCCTGCCGATCTTTTGCAGGATTTCCTTGTAATAGCTGAGGTTTGGTTTACAGAAGTGCATCTCTTCCAAGGTGGTCACCAGCTCAAAGGGAAGGTCCTCAATGTTGGCCCATTTCATCCTCGCTTCAATTGCCGCTCTCGGGAAAAGCGGGTTGGTCGCCAACACCACCGAATACCCTTTCTCCATGGCAGTCTCAACCGCCTTGCGGGCCAGTGGGGTGGGGCTGGTCAAGTGGCTCAACTGATGGAACTCCCCTTGGTAGAAGTCGACCAGGATCGGCCAGATCTCCTCTTCCCGAATTCCGCTCTTGCCCAGGAAATCCTCCTTGAAGACCTGCTCGTTGGTCCTGGATGCGTCGTCGCTTCGAACCATGGCTTCGGTGGAGGCCCATAACTGTTTGATGAACTTGTCCTGGTCTATCAGGTGCATCACGCGGGGAATCAGGTGTTTGAAATAGCCTTTCGTAAAATGATCGTTATCCATGGGCAGCAGGGTGCCGTCCAAATCAAACAGCAAGGTGTTCAGCATATCTTCCACTCCTCATTCTACCTCAAATCCGGGAATCCCAACTGCCTGAGCGCCTCAAACACCACAATCGCTACCGCGTTGGACAGGTTCAGGGAACGCGCCCCTTCAACAAGCGGAATGCGAATGCAGGTGTCGAGATTCGCCTGAATCAGGTCGTCCGGCAGCCCCTTGGTTTCTTTGCCGAACACAAAAAAATCATCGGGCCGGTATGTAAAATCGGTATACCGTTTCTTCCCCTTGGTGGAGGCATAAAAAAAGCGCCCGTGCGGATATTTGGCCTGCAAATCCGCGAAACTGTCGTGATAATGCAGGTCCAGAAGGTGCCAGTAATCAAGTCCGGCACGCTTCAATTGCCTGTCGTCGGTGGAAAATCCGAGCGGGCGCACCAGGTGCAGGGTAATGCCCGTAGCGGCGCAGGTTCGTGAGATATTGCCCGTATTCGCGGGGATTTCCGGTTCTACAAGTACAATATGCATGATGAAAACGGACTTCCTTCAACTGTAATATCTTTAAGATTACCTCAAACCCGAAAGGGGTTGCAACTTGCTGCAACTGTTACTCTTTTTCCTTGCTTTTGTGGATCCACCCTTGTTCATAGGCATAACTTGTCAATTGAACCCTGTTCTCGAGATGCAGCTTTTGCATGATATTTTTCAAGTGGTTTTTTACCGTATTCTCGGAGATATAGAGGTTTTCCGCTATCTCACGGTTGGTGTGTCCCATGGCAACCCACTCCAATACTTCCTGTTCACGCTCCGAAAGCGGGGTAACCTTGGATGATTGCCGTTCCCTTTGGGTGAATTCGTGCAGCAATTTTACCGCCAGTTCCCGCGACATAGGCGTCTCGTCAAGGGCCACCTCTTTCAGATATCCAAGCCACACGGAAGGTTCCAGATTTTTCAGCAGATACCCCTGGGCCCCTTTTTTGAGAGCTTCAAACAGATCGGCAATATCGTCAGAGACGGTAATCATGATAATCTTGACGGAAGGATGCCGTGCCTTGATTCTCTTTGTCGCTTCCAGGCCGTTCATCAAAGGCATGTTTATATCCATCAAAATCAGGTCGGGGTCCAACCGGTCTGTCATCTCAATAGCTTCAATCCCGTTATGAGCTTCCCCGACCAGATCAAACTGTGAGTCAAGCATGAGAAGTTCCCGAATTCCTTCTCTGGCATGTTCATGATCATCGGCTACCAATACCCGAAACGTCACCCGGCTCCCTCCTTCCTTATTTCCAGGCGGGTCCATCCGTCTTTGGAATAAACGGTAAACTTCCACCCCATTTCAGCTGCCCGCTCCCGCATCATTCGCAATCCATAACGGGACGGATCTCCAAAGGGGTCCCCCTGAATTCCCTGCCCGTCATCTTCCACCACAAGGCTCCAGCCACCAACTTCCGTTCGGAAGAGAATTCGAACCTGTCGTGCATGGGAATGCTTCCGAATGTTCATCAAGGCTTCCCGTACGCAGGAAACAATCTCCATTTTATCCTTGGGCGACAGCATCGTCTCCAGTTCACCGCTCTTATCCCAATCAAGGGTTGCCTGCAACCTGCTTTCCTCTTCAAAATTTCTGACGAAAGCCCTGATCGACTCCTTCCAGGGTGCCACTGTGGCGGCAGGAGGCAACCGCAAGTTCGAGATGGCCTGCCTTACATGATCATGGACTTTGCGAACCGTCTCCTTGATACCCCGTATCTGTTCCTTGTGTCCATCCGGGCAGTCTTCTTCCAGTTTGTGAGTTTTCACCGACAGGAGAAACAACGACTGCGCAATCCCGTCATGCAGTTCCCTCGCAATTCTTTCTCTCTCCACCAATACGGCCTTGTAGGCCCGTTCCCGGTTTAATTCATCCTGCATCTGTTCCATTCGCCTGAACAGTTTCATGGCCAGCCACAGTGTCACTACAAATACAAGCAGCGCCGACAACCAGTTGCCGATACGCATCGAAATAAACGGATGCAAATATTCATGCCTTACGTACTCCCAAACCTGAATCGTGATCATGGGAATCAAGATAATCATCCATTTGATCTGCCTGTAGGACATCCCGCTCCCCCTTCCATTCCTTTTATAATACCAAGAATTGTTTTAAAAAATAGCCCACTCGGGTAATTCGCAGTCAAAACGAAACCTGATAGAGTAAAAATGTCCAAAGGGCGGAGGGAAATATGACACGAATCGGAACTTGGCTAGTTGTGTTGCTGTTGACGTTATGGGTCAGTACAGGCACTGTTTCTGCTCATGCAAACTTGACGGGAACCGATCCAAAGGACGGGGCGGTCCTGGACGAAAGCCCCGAACAGATTGTTCTGGATTTCAATGAGTTTTTGGAACGAGAGGCAGTGGATCTGGAGATTCTTGATGGAAACGGCGTTTCGGTGACCCCGGTTGAGATTCGCATTGCAAGGGATAACGCCAAGCGGATGCTTACAGACGTTCCTCCGCTGAAGGAAGGTACCTACACGGTCAGATGGAGTGTTCTGTCCGAAGACGGGCATCCCGTAACTGACTCTTTCCGTTTCTCGGTAGGGAAAGAAACATCGGAAGCGGTACCCGTATCTCCAATTAAGAATCAACTTGCTAATTCTGTGGAACCGATCCTGCTTGTCCTTCGGTTTCTTGCTGAGTCGATCCTGTTGATTGCAGGCGGTTTCTTATGGTTTTCCTGTTGGGCGGGCAAACGAGGCTTTCCTGATTTGGTTTCTTCGCTATCGAAACTTCGAATAGCAGGGTTGATCCTGCTTGCCACAATAACTGCGGCAGAATTGCTTGCTTACCTGACTTACCTGCCGAATTCCATCAGTGCATCCCTGCTCCGTGCGGGAGATTGGTCAGCCCTGAAGCAAATTCCCTTTGCCGTGGTGCTGGTAATCCAATTGGGACTTCTGGCATTGCTCGCCCTGCCTCAGATGCAGAAGAGTTGGTACCTTGGTCTATGGGCAATGCTTGTCGCCAGTTTTGCTTTCAGTGGTCACGCATGGGGTGTGGAACCGGTTTGGCTTGCCCTGTTGTTCCGTATCCTGCATTTGCTTGCGCTGGCTTTATGGCTTGGCGCGATGAGTTGGCTAGTTGTCGCTCTAATGCGGGAGAGTCGTGTAAACCAGCCGATTAACCGTGCGGCACTGCGCCCCTTTTTCGTGAAGGTTGTGTTTGCAGCTTCTGCTATGACTGTTTTGTCCGGGATCGTCATGACCAATATTCAGACAGACTGGTGGATACTGACGGCAAAGGCCGGACTCTGGTCAACTCTGTTGCTGGGAAAAATCGGCCTGGTGCTGGCCATGCTGGGTCTCGCATTACGGCAAACCCTGCAGTGGAGAAAGAATTCTCGCTTGTTATCACCATGCTTGCTGCAATGGGAGTGGATAGCCGGAGTTCTCGTTCTGGCTGCCGGGGTCTGGCTGAGTCAAATCAAGTATCCTTTGCCCTAATCAAAAAAGTTTCATAGACAAAAACATTTAGCGGAGGGAATCGAAATGACAATGCAAAAAACTGCAGCCATTCTTGTACTTGGTGCATCCGTTCTGGTTTGGAGCGGCACGGCAAGCGCCCATGTCACCGTCTGGCCGAAGGAGTCCAAATCGGATTCCTACGAAAGATATACCATTCGGGTACCCGTTGAAAAAGAGACCAACACAACGAAAGTACGGATTGAATTCCCACAGGGGGTTAAGGTAGGTACGGTGCTTCCCGTTCCAGGCTGGAGTTATGAATTTGAGAAGAGTGGTGACGGACAATTCACCGCCATTACATGGACCGCGACAGCCGGCGGAATCAAACCTCACGAGTTCATGGAGTTTGGCATTTCCGCCAAGAATCCGAAGGAAGCCGGCACCCTTATCTGGAAGTCCTATCAGACCTATGCAGATGGTTCGGTTGTGGAGTGGACGGGCGCTCCGGATGCCAAAACACCGGCTCCCACAGTCACTTTGAAAGAAGCAGAGAAAGACACCGATTCCCACGGGAGTCATAATGACAATTCCCAAGACACAAAGAAGGAAACGGTCCCACAACCGAAACACGAGGCTGGCAAAGAGAACGGCGCTTCCGCAACAAACAGCAATCTGGGGCCATGGTTTCTTTCCGGAGCGGCGCTTCTGCTCTCGCTCATCGGTTTATTCCGCAAGAAAGCCTGATACGCACATGATAAAGGGGGCTCCCAGTCAGAGCCCTTCACAGGGTGCTTCAAAGATGCGGCTGTCCACAAGGGAAAGCGCATCTTTGAAGTCTCAATCAAAACGCATCCTTGATATGAAAAAACCGATACTTCGTCTGCTCCGTCCAGGCGTAGCTGTCCTTGTAATCCCAGTACCTTCTTTGGCTGGCCACGGTGTGGGCATTCACCAGCGGCATGCCTTCATGGTTAAAGTCCACCACGATTGTGTTATGCTGCCACATTCCGTCACCTTCCCAGTCGTAACAGATTACGTCCCCGATTTTTAACTGTTGCGGGTTTGTCACTACTGCTGCACGGCCCGACCCTTCCAGATACCATCTGAGGGCGTGGGCCACTGCCCAGCTGTAGCTCCAGGAGGCATTTCCCCCTTGATGCCGGTACCACCAGCCGCGGTCTTTCCGCGGATTGAAAGCCATCGGCATGCCACCCGCATGCATGCATTGGGACACATAGTTTGTACAATCCACTTCAAACTTCTTGTATTGAGGATTGAATCCGTTCCACCAAAGCTCCGCGTACCGCTGCGCTTTCCTTCTGTCATACCGGGCCTGACGGGTGCCCAACTCATGGTCAAAGGCGCGGAAATCCAGCTGGCCCTTGATCAAGCTTCTTTCCTCTTTTTCCCCGATCGAATCGAGCTTCTCAATCTTCCACCTGCCTTCCGAATGATCAAGGGTCACACGAATCGGCTGCAGCCTCGCCTGGTGATCGACTTCCACCCCGTCATTGTAAATCCAGGTCATCTGTTCCAGCAGGTCAACTCTGATTTTTCCATCCCTGACCGGTGTTGTTTTCAGGATCTTCACATTGGTCCGACTCTTGCGGTATTGCACACCCCGGGCAAGGGCCGATCGTCGCAGAGCTTCAATATCTTTCAAACAAGCTCGGATGGCTTCCGGCCGGCTGGCCATCTTCACCAGATTCTCCCCGTCTCCGGTCAGCCACGCCTTGTTTTTGGCTTCATAAAAATTCCGGATTGCTTGTCGCCACTCTGTATTCACCACGGAGCCCTCCTTCAAGCGATTAGTCTAAAATATGCAGGGGCACCTGGCGTGGTGAAATACCCATTTATCAATTCCTTTCGTTGTGGTATACTATTGTGTGAAACATTGTTCCATATAATGAAACTTTTGACTCTTGCGGGGAGGTGTTGTCATGGAGCGGGATAAGGGTACTGTTAGGGCAGTGGAAAGGGCTTTGGACATACTTCTTTGCTTTTCCGGTACCGAAATGGAATTGGGGTTAAGTGACATTGCAAAAAAAGTGGGCCTGCACAAAAGCACGGTGCACCGGTTATTGGCATCACTTGAGAGCAAAGGGTTTATCCGCCGCCATCCGCAAACGGAAAAATACAGGTTGGGCTGGAGCGTGCTGGAACTGGTCAGCAACGTCTATCAGTCCGACGATCTGGCGTCTATTGTTGTCCCCGAGATGACACACCTTCGTGATGAAGTTGGGGAAACGATTTCCCTATACATTCGCGCCGGAAAAGAACGCATTCGAACCCAAGCGGTGGAAAGCAACCAACCGGTTCGACGTGTGGCCAACATCGGGCAGCGATTCCCGCTTTATATCGGTGCCTCCGGGAAGGTTCTGCTTGCTTGGGCGGACCCACTGTTCGTCCAGGAAGTGATGAATGATCCCAATTGGCCGAAAGAACTGTCCAAATCCGACTTTAAGAACAAACTGGCCCAAACGCGGGAGAATGGATATGCAATCTCCATTGAGGAACGGGAGGCTGGAGCGGCTGCCCTGGCCGTTCCCATCTTCGGACGGGATAATCAAATTGTGGCTGCCTTGTCCATCTCAGGTCCGGTCGACCGTTTTACCCCGGAAGCCGTAAAGCGATTCATTCCGGCAGCCCAGAAAACAGCCACACTGATCGGCAAAATGTTGACCCGATAAGATTGAGTAACGCATGCACCATGGCCCCGGTTGGGAAGGCTATGGTGCATAAATTATCCTAACCGGCGTTGTCAGTTTGCAGGAAACTCGTGAGCATTTTGTATAGAGGTGGAATCTATGGAGAAGAAAACTGTAGTAGTAATGGAAGGCGATCAAACCGGGCAAGAGCTTCTGGAAGAAGCGTTGCGCGTGCTGGATCCATCCGTTACCGGACTGGATATAGAGTTTCAACGTTTTGATCTTTCCTTGGAGAATCGCCGTGCAACCAACAACCAGATTGTGCATGATGCAGCCAAGGCCATGAAGAATACCGGTTATGGAATCAAAGCTGCCACCATCACACCGGAGACCCCTGGAGATGTAGGTTCCCCCAACGCTATATTGCGGAAAGGAATTGACGGAACTGTTATCATCCGTACCGGCCGTCGAATTCCCGGCGTCAATCCGCTTCCTGGAATTCACGCCCCCATTTCGGTCGTTCGCATGGCGGTTGATGATGCATATGGTGCAAAGGAATGGAGGGAAGGGGAGGGGCTTGACGAATTGGCTTTCCGTACGGAGAAGATCAGCCGTCGTGTATGCCGCGGTGTTGCCGAATTCTCCTTTATCCAGGCCCGCCGGATGAGGGCCAAAGTGTTTGGCGGACCGAAATACACAGTATCCCCCGTCTATGAAGGAATGCTGAAAGAAGAACTGGACCGGGCAGCTGCCAAGAACCCGGACGTTCGGTATGAACCGCAGCTGATCGATGCTACATATGCGCTGCTGCTCAATAGTTATGGGGAACCGCTGGTGATTCCGGCGCTCAACCGGGACGGCGACTGCCTGTCCGATCTGGTGCTGCAGATGTTTGGATCGATTGCCGGTGCGGAGTCCCTGTTGATTGCGTTTGACGAACACTACAACCCGCAAACGGTGATGGCGGAGGCACCGCACGGAACCGCACCGTCCCTGTTCGGGAAGAATGTAGCCAATCCGATGGCGATGATCCTCGCCGGAGCGGCTCTCCTGTCCTTCTTCCAGGACGAACAGGCGGATCGGGTATCCCGTGCCATCTATGAAAGCACGCTGGAAGCGATCGTCGAAGGAACCCGCACCTCCGACCTTGGCGGTTCCACAGGAACCCGCGAATTCACCGACGAAGTGATCCGTCGGGTGAAAACCAAGCTGGAAGTCTGGAGCACGTTGGCTTAGAAAGAAAAAGGGCTGTAGATACCTACTTATGGGCACAGCCCTATAGCCTCGTCATTCAATTAAGGGATTTTGAGGGATTTATTTTGTGTTATAACTCTCAATTCCTAAAGTAAGGGATTCTGAGGGACTTATTTGGCTCTTTTACACCCCTCGCCCCCTTAACCCCCGGGGATAAGCGTCTAGAAATCCCCTATTATAAAAATTGCCCGCCAAAATCTAGAAATAAGTACCTCAAAACCCCTAATTTGTATGCAGGGGATGCCCCATGAATGGATCAGCCCGTCTTTTTTTATCGAATAAAGGATTTCCACTCTAAACCAGCAAAAATTCCAATTGCGTTTTTTGCATCTTTACAATTCCTTTTTATTCTTTCTCCTTTGATATACTGTTGATTCAACTAATAGGAAAAACACGTATAACCCCATCAGAATAAGCGAGGCGTTAGTAAATCCTTCATGATAAGCCTTAAACAACTGTTGAGACCAGCCATCGTAACCAATAATAAATGTCGCAAGGTTATTAGAAGTAGAGATACCGTCATAGATGCCAGGAATGCGGCTTTGACCATAATTCTGCCCAAGAGCCCCGGTAGCCAGGGCAGAAAAGATTAGTAAAATCAGAGTCTATCGAGATAAGGGATATGATACACCGAACCTTCTGAACAAGAAATAGACCAGGGGTACCGTTAAGATTAGAGTGTATAGAAAAATGGCCATAGAATCACCTCATAGTTCTAAAAATAAGGCTGATAATCAGTCCTACCAAACCAAACAACAACAAAGACCCAGCCAAAAGGCTGGGTCCTCTTATCCACTAACTTACTTTCGGATCCAAACCGCGCCGGCGGAGTTGTCTTTCGCTTCGCCGATCACCTGGATCTTCAGGCCGTATTTCGGTACTTTGCGGCCTGCATCAGGGATCTCGCTGTTGATGTAGGACTGAGAGTCATCAAACTTGGTCACGCCATCCGCACCGGAAGATGTGATGTGACCCCAGGTCGGATGAGTGTAATCCCAAGCCGGAGCTTGATCATAAGAGAACGCAGCGTCCGCAATTTGGTAACGGGTTGAATTTGCCGTAGTCTTTTGACCGTTCACATCGAAGTAGAGAACATTGTGAGCGTGGGAATCCACAACCCCAAGGAATCCTTCGCCCGGATGAATGCCTACCCAGTTATCCAGATAGCTGTCGTCGCCGTACCAGATAACGAGACCGGTGTTGTACTTCGCTCCGCGCGCATATTGAAGAGCGGCGTCGGCACCCGCATAGTTTCTCCACTCGAGGTAGTAATAGTGTTTCTTATAGTCGATGCCGTTGGATACACGGAACCCGTTCAATTCAAACTTCGGAGTTTCTTCCGCGTCATCGGAAAATACGACATTGCCGTCGACCGTCAAAGTTGCATTGTCCAGGGCAAAACCGTCATAAGCCAAACCGCCGTCAGTTACGTAACTAAAGCGAAGCTTCACTTTCTTTCCCGCAAACGGACTCAAATCGTAGGACTTGTCCACCCACTGACCTTTGGAAGATTCTGCACGGGCATCCCCGTCGGTGTCCTCATCGCCGATGACGTCGATCTGATTCAATTCGGTGCCGTTCTCGTCCAATACGTCCACATACAGGAAATCATAATCGTATTCAATGTCAAAGTAAGCTTTGTAATCAAACGCTGCCTCTTTGGCATATACCAGATCAAATACCGGGGTGGTCATTTCGGTATGCAGACCGTCGCCTTTGGTGCTGTAATAGTATTGTTTGCCAAAGGCGGGGTCAATTCCCTTAACCGGTTTATCGGGCAAGTTGACCTTGACGATGCCCGGCATTTTGGATTTGGTTACGCTCTGGTCGATTAGGAAAGCCTTTCCGATGCTGTCAATCTCGTCATAATTGATTTCTTTGATCTTCGCCCAGTTGCCGCCCATCGTCTTCTGGAAGAATTCTTTATTCTGCGGGCTGAAACTTACGGGTGCGGTACCGGCAATCTTGCCTGCCCAGCTGCCGCCGCTCATGATGGACCATACGCCAACCGGCTCACCTTGCCCGCTGTATAGAGTGTCATATTCATCAGGCAGCCCCAGGTCATGTCCAAATTCATGGGCGAACACGCCGACTGCCCCGTCTTCCGGCTGAATGGTGTAATCAAATGCTGCCATCTGGCCTCCCCAGTAATCCACTTTTGCGGTGGTGTTGGGAACTGCATAGACACGGCCAAGTGTCCAGCGATGGGACCAGATCGCATCGTCACCCAGTTGACCGCCGCCCGCTTCCTGACCGGTACCCGCATGAATGATCATCAGGTGGTCAATCAGGCCGTCCGGCTCATTTTGATCGCCGTCACCGTCAAGGTCATAGAGATCAAACTCGTCAAAATCAGCAAGGTTAATACCGCTTGCAGCTGCCGCATTCAATGCATCCCTTACCAGATCCCGCGGACCTTTCGGCGCCAGGTTGTCGTGGCCGCCCGCCGGATTGTCATCCCCATACTCCCTGGCGGTGCCGGGAACCGTCAACCAATCGGACACAACCCCATCAACGGTATAGCTGCCGCCCGATTGTTCTTCATAGTATTGCTTGAAGGTTTGCACCCTGGAGCCGTCAAACAGCGTAAAGTTTTCGTCGCCAAACATCAGTTTCTGGTAATGTTCGCGGTTGAAATCTTCCGCCCACATGAAACCGGGACGCTGTTCCACGTTGTTATGTTTAAAATCACTGAACTCCGTAAGCAACACGAGGACTTTGTCTGTACGTACCGGACCGTTATAGGAAGCTTGCCTGGCTTCCGGAACGGGGATTCCCTTCTTCTCAAGCTGCTTGTCCAGTTTGCCGTCCAATATCTGGTCGATCTTCTTGTCGGCAAGTTTCTGCTTGATCCGTTGTTTCTGTTCTTTGATAAATTCCTTCGCTTTCTTCTCGATCTCATCCGGACGTTTGAAATCTTGCGCAGGAGCAGCTTCCGGCGATTTCTTTACTATGTAGTTGTTCATGGCTTTTTTCACCTGTTCGGCAGATGCGTTTGCCGGTATAATTCCCCGTTTTTTCAATGCTTCTGCAAGCAACTCTTCCGGAATGATGTTCGGATCGACGGGTGCGGATTCCAGCAGCGACCCGTTCTTGGCCGCTTCAGCCGTTGGCACACTTGCGACGGGAAATGCCAGAAGAGATCCCATCAAGGCAGCGGCCAGTGTGGATGATACCAACTTCTTCAAGCTATTCGTCCCCCTTTGTTACTGCGATTCAACTAAACTATATAATAGTTTCCAGGAAAATAATAGATATAATTTTCGATTTTTTTCGACTTAATAGTTAAATATTGTAAATTAAGCGCACGCATCCTGCCGAATCCATTTTCGCACCTGCTTCATAGCTTATAGCAGGGAGGT